>JAZNVY010000184.1:0-2713 GCA_045593105.1 Eubacteriales bacterium | reverse complement strand
CCCACGCCGTTGACGCCGATCAGCAGGATCACCGAAGGCTTGGTCTCCAGTCGGAGAGGAGCCACGTCCTCCTCCATCATGCCGCCAATGATCTCCACCAGCTGGGATTTGATCTCCTCCGGCTTGGTGATCCGACCCTGACGGACTTCCTTACGGAGCCGCTCGATGATCTCCATCGTGGTATCGACGCCGATATCCGCCATGATCAAGGCTTCCTCCAGCTCTTCAAAAAGATCTTCATCGATCTTGCCGAAAGCCGCTAAAACGCCGTCAATTCGGGAGGAAATATTCTTGGAGGTCTTGGAAAGACCTTGCTTTAATCGTTCAAAAAAGCCCATGCTTTCTCCTTAAATCTTTAATTGTTCTGCGATTTCATTCACATTGATGGTCAGCAGCTTGGAGATACCCTGCTCCGGCATGGTGACGCCATAGAGGACGTCCGCCTCTTCCATAGTACCGCGGCGGTGGGTGATACAAACAAACTGGGTCGTAGCGCAATAATGCCGTAAGTAGCTGGCGAACCGGGTGACGTTGACGTCGTCCAGCGCCGCCTCGATCTCGTCCACCACGCAGAAGGGCGTCGGACGCACCTTAAGGATGGCAAAGTACAGGCAGATGGCGGTAAAGGCGCGCTCACCACCCGAAAGGGAGACCAAATTCTTAATGATCTTACCCGGCGGTGCCGCCTTCACGTCGATATCGCAGTTCAGTACGTCCTCGGGATCGCTCAACACCAGCTTGGCAGTACCGCCGCCAAACAGCTCGGAAAAGATCTTCTGGAATTCATTATTAAGCTGGGTAAACTTCTCGCTGAAGATATCCTTCATCTGACTCAGCAGTTCGCGGATGATCTTCTCCAGCTCGGCCTTGGATTGGATGAGATCCTGCACCTGGCCGTTCATGAAATCATAACGTTCCTTGACGGTATTATATTCCTCGATGGACTCCACGTTGACGCTGCCCAGGGCTTTGATACTGCCCTTGAGGGAGTGGACCCGTTTCTTCGCTTCGGCGCGATCCTCCAGCGGTTTTGCCTGCTCCCGTGCCTCGGTCACCGTCAGCTCGTACATATCAAGAAGCTGGGCGATGATACGGTCGGACTGGTCGGCGATGCCGGCCAGCTTATTATCCAGGCGAGAGACTTCCTCAATGAGTTTCTCTTTCGCACTGCTCTTTTCTTTTTGCTCCGCCCGATAAAGGGTCTGGCGCCGCTCCTGATCCTGACGTTGCTCGGTCAATTCCTTGGTGCGGGTCTCCCCTGCCGCCTGCTGATCACGCAGTTCTTTTGCCTGGGTGTCCATTTCCTTGGCGGCTACGGACGCTTCCTCGATCCGCTGCTTGGAGGCGGCGATCTGGGTATGCTTCTGCTCCGCTTCCTGGCCGATCAAATTCAATTGGTTCTCCAACTGCCCGATCAGCGAGCGGATGCCCTCGATCTCCTTAAAGAGACTCATCTTATCCAACTCGGCGGCGGCAGAATTCTGCTTGAGGTTTTCCATCCGCTCCTGGTCGTCGGTGCTGAGTCCCTGCAGAGAGGTCAATTCCTCCTGCAAAGCGGCGGCGGTCTTTTCCAACTCGCCGATCTGCGCCGCAAGGGCGTTGCTCCGTTCCTCCGAAGATCCGATGGCAGTACGGACGGTCTCCGTCTCCCGATCGTAGCCGTTCATCAGTTCCTGGTAAGAGGCCAGAACGACCTCTTTACTCTCATAAATGCCGGCGATCCGGGTCAACTCCTCATCCAAGAGATGGATAGCATCCTCCGACGCCGCAAGACGGGCGTCCAAGGTATTCTTTTCCCGGGTGGCGGCGTCCAGCTTCTTCTCCAGATCCTCATGGGTACGGGTCTTTTCAGCCAGCTCCTTTTCGATCTTCTCCAGCTCAATTCCGCGGGAGAGAAGACCGCCGCTCTTGGCGGCACTACCGCCGGTCATAGAACCGCCGGCGTTGATGACCTGACCGTCCAGGGTCACGATCTTATAGCGGTTCTGGATGGTCTTGGCCAGCGCCATGGCATGGTCGATGGTCTCGCAGACCAACGTCCGACCCAGCAAAAACTCAATGGCCTTCCGGTTGGAGGGGTCGGTCTCCACCAAAGTATCTGCAATGCCGATGAAGCCGGCACTCTTGGAATAATCTTCTTTAATAGGTTTCGGGGTGATGCTGTTCAAGGGCAGGAAGGTGGCACGGCCGCCCTTCTGGCGCTTCAGCCAAAGCATGGCGTTCTTTGCCGCCACGTTATCCTTGGTGACGATATTCTGGATAGCGGCACCCAGCGCAGTTTCCACCGCCACCAGGTATTCCTCATCCACCTTGATCAGCTGAGAGACCGGTCCGACGATGCCCTGCAAGATCCCTCTGCGGCTCTGCTCCAGCACCAGCTTCACCGCACCGCCAAAGCCCTCCAGATGCTTTTCCATCTCCGAAAGGATCCGACTGCGCTGCTCCAAGGCATTCTGCTCGGCGGCACATTTTTGCTCCGCCTCCAAGGCTTCGCGGTAAACACGATCCTTGATCTCCAGCATCTTACGAAGTCCGGCGGAAGCGTTTTGCTCGCTTTCCTTTTCCTCTTCCTTCTCCTTCTGCTGCAGATTCAGGGCAGAAAGTTCTTCCTCTACCGCCGCCGTCTGCTCCTGCTGAGCGGCACGGGCTTCAGCCAGATCGGCGATCCGTTTCTGATAGGACTCGATGCCGGAGCGGACGGAGATCATCTCCA
>JAZNVY010000183.1:0-1727 GCA_045593105.1 Eubacteriales bacterium | reverse complement strand
CCTTCTGCGGCTCCCCTGGTGGGTTGCCTGATGCTGGGCAATCTGTTCCGCGAGTGCGGCGTTGTGGATCGTTTGAGTAAGACGGTTCAGAATGAGCTGATGAATATCGTCACCATCTTCCTGGGCATCACGGTCGGTGCTACTGCGACGGCTGTTACCTTCCTTTCCTGGAATACCATCAAGATCATTGTGATGGGTATCGTGGCGTTTGGAATGGGTACGGCAGGCGGCGTATTATTGGCGAAGTTTATGAATTTGTTCTTGAAGAAAAAGATCAACCCGTTGATCGGCTCTGCCGGTGTTTCTGCTGTCCCGATGGCAGCCCGCGTTTCGCAGGTGGTCGGTCAGAAGGAAGATCCCGGTAATTTCCTGCTGATGCACGCGATGGGTCCCAACGTGGCCGGCGTGATCGGTTCGGCAATCGCTGCCGGTGTGTTGATCGCAATGTTTGGAGGTTAATCCATGGAAAAGAAACCTTTATTAATTACTGATACGATTTTGAGAGATGCGCATCAGTCCCAGGCGGCTACCCGTATGAGGATCGACGATATGCTTCCGGCCCTTGAAAAGCTGGACGATATCGGCTATTGGTCCTTGGAGTGCTGGGGCGGCGCTACCTTTGACGTATGTATGCGCTTCCTCAATGAAGATCCCTGGGAGCGTCTTCGTACCCTGAAAAAGCATATGCCCAAGACCAAGCTGCAGATGCTGCTGCGCGGTCAGAATATCCTGGGTTATAAGCACTATGCAGACGACGTAGTAGATAAGTTCGTGGCAAAATCCATTGAAAACGGCATCGAAGTTATGCGTATTTTCGACGCGCTGAATGACGTCCGTAACGTGGATCAGGCGATGAAGAGCTGTAAGAAGTACGGTGGGATCTGTGAGGCCGCCATCAGCTACACCACCAGCCCTGTTCATAACGAAGAGTACTTTGTCAAGCTGGCAAAGACCTTGGAGGATATGGGTGCCGACGTGATCTGTATTAAGGATATGGCGAACCTGCTCCTGCCGATGGATGCCTATAGCTTGGTGAAGAAGCTGAAGGATGCGGTGAAAGTACCCATCCATCTGCATACCCATAATACCACCGGTACCGGTGATATGACCAACTTGATGGCTACTTGGGCAGGCGTGGATATCGTAGACTGCGCCTTGTCGCCCATGGCAAACGGTACGGCTCAGCCCTCTACCGAGGCGATGGTTGCCACTCTTATGGGTACTGATCGGGATACCGGCTTGGATCTCAATGAGCTTAGCGATATCGCTACTCATTTCCGTGGTGTCGCAGACCGTATGAAGGCAGAAGGTATTTTGGATCCCAAGGTTCTGAACGTAGATGCCAAGACGCTGCTTTATCAGGTGCCCGGCGGTATGCTTTCCAATCTGATCTCTCAGTTGAAGCAGGCAGGTGCCGAGGATAAGTATTATGAAGCGTTGGCGGAGATTCCCCGCGTCCGTAAGGACTTCGGTTATCCTCCCCTTGTAACCCCCACCAGCCAGATCGTCGGTACTCAGGCAGTCATGAACGTGGTACTGGGCGAGCGTTATAAGATGGTTGGTAAGGAATCTAAGGGGCTGCTCCGCGGTGAGTACGGCCAGGTTCCCGGTGAGGTCAATGAAGAAGTGCGGAAAAAGGCGATCGGTGATGAGGAAGTCATCACCTGCCGTCCTGCCGATCTTCTGGAGCCGGAGCTGGAGAAATATCGCAAGGAGGCCGGTGATCT
>JAZNVY010000182.1:0-7152 GCA_045593105.1 Eubacteriales bacterium | reverse complement strand
TAGGTGCCCACCGGGAGATTTTCAAAGGTATATTTGCCGTCCGGATCACTCTTGGTCTGACCGACGGCGATGCCGTCTTCGTTGTAGACCGTTACGTTGACCCAGTTGCGGCGGTGGTGATTGAATTCCCGATCCTCTACCTCTACGTAACCCCAAAGGGTGACGGATTGCGCGGTGACGGTCAATGCCAGGTCAGAAACATCGCCGTTGAATACCGTAAATTCCTGCGCGGCGCTTCCGCTTTCGGTCTCTGCTTTGAGGACATAGGTGCCGTTGGGGATATCCGAGAAGGTGAAGCTACCGTCCTGGGTGGTGGTAGAAGCAACGATCTTACCGTCCTGATCGGTGACGGTCACGGTGGCGTTTTCGTTGGTGGTACCGGTGACCGACCAGCCCTTCTTGAGGGTCAGAGCGGTGTCGCCCTCCAGGAAGACGTCAAAGACGTTCATCCGCTTGACGGAGACCTGGGCAGAGGCGGAATTACCGGCGGTATCGGTGACCCGGATGGTGTACCGTCCAACTTCCGCATAGGTAAAGTTATAGCTGCCATCCGCTGCCACAATCACTTTTTCTTTCAGCGTACCGTCATCATAGAAGATCTCGGCAGTGGCACCGGCGGCCACGGTGCCGTCGGTATAGGTCGCCGTACCGGTGATGCCGGTGCCGTAGGCGGTTTCGGGGTTGTTGTCGTCGCGGAGAATGAATAGATATTTTGCGGTTGATTTCAGCGCGAGGTGCGTAGGGGAATTTTCATAAACAAGCAAGACCATGGAAGCTGTAAATGCATTTTCGTTGGCGATCTCGGTCTTTTTGGGGATGCGGACGGTCATAAGACTGTAACATTCGTCAAACACACGGTAACTCAAATATTCTAAGCTGTCGCCGAAGGTGACGGAGGCGAGATTGGAGCAATACGCAAATGCGGCCAATCCGACCGTTTTGATATTGGGTAAACGAACTTCCGTAAGACCGACACAGGACGAGAAGGCGGAGCCTCCCAGGGTTTCTACGCTTCTCAGATCTGTTTCTACCAAAGCGGAGCAGTCTGCGAAAGCACCACCGCCAACGACGGTAACGTAGGGGATGATGGCAGACGTAAGGTTACTGCAATCCTCAAAGGCACTGCTGCCGATTTGGGTCAGACTTTCAGGAAAATTAATGGCGGTCAACTTGTTACATCGCACAAACGCGTCACTTTCGATGCTTTCAACGGTTTCGGGAAGCTGAACGGATTGAAGGGCGTCACAGGATTGAAATGCACCTGCTTCAATCGTTTTAACGCCTTGCGGAATGATGATTTCTTGTAGACTATCGCAACCATAAAACGCTTGCTTTCCTAAGGTGTTTAACTCATTCGGCAGGGCAATAGAAGTTAAATTATTACTTTGCTGAAAAGCAGATTCGCCGATCATATCCATTTTTTCGGGAAGATCAATGGATTTAAGTGCCTTGCAATTCCAAAATGCCCACTTTCCGATCGTTTTCACGGACTCAGGGATACTTATATTTTTTAAGTATTGGCAGTTATGGAATGTGTGTCCACCAATTTCAACGAGACTTTCAGGCAAGGAAACGGAGGACAGATACGTGCAGCCGTCAAAGGTACCATACATTTTGATGACCGGTTCTCCGTTGATCGTTGCAGGAATCGTGGCGGAGGTGATGGAGGAGTTCGTGCAGCCTACTGCAATATAACTACCATCAATAAAACAATAACGAATACTATTGACCGTGCAGAAGGTGGGCTCGGTATCACCGTAAAGGGTGTACAGGCATTGATTTTCCTCGGCGAAGCTGTGTGCGTAGGAGTTTTCATGAACGATCAACATCGTTTTTGACGTAAAGCTATTCGAAGCAATGGACGTAATACTTTGCGGTAAAACGATCTTTTCAAGAGAGATGCAGTTGGCAAATGCTTCATCCCCAATCGTAGTGAGCGAATCGGGAAGAGAAACGGATTCAAGCTTATTACAACCAGAAAATGCATTTTCCTCGATAGTAGTGAGCGAATTTGGGAGACTAACGGACTTAAGCTTACTGCAACCGTAAAAAGTATGATTTTTAACCGTCGTGATACCTTCGGGGATCGTGACGGCGGTAATAGCAGTTTTATAAAATGCTAAAGAACCAATGAACTGGACGGAGGCGGGGATGTTAACAGAATACAGCGACGTACAGGACTCAAACGCCCAGGTGTCGATTGAGGTGATCGTATCCGGCAAGGTGATGGAGGTAAGACGGGTACAATCGGCAAACGTACTTTTTTCGATAGAAGTCAATCCATCAGGAAGTGTTACGCTTGTCAGTGCCGAGCAAAGATAAAATGCTTGCAAACCAAGAGAGGTGACGGAATCCGGAATATCGGCAGACTTAAGAGAGGTACAGGAACGGAATGCAGCAGAGCCGATCGTTTCCAATTTGCTTCCATCTGCAAACGTAACGGTGGACAGCGCGGTGCAGTTATAAAAACTGGAATTTCCAAGGGTGACCACATTGCTGGGGATCTCTATGCTTGAAAGAGAGGAACAATTATAAAAGGCATAATTGTCGATCGTTTCCAGATTGGCAGACAATTGGACGGAAACGAGTGCAGTACAGAGATAGAAAGCATTTGTTTCAATAGCGGTCACATTGTCCGGAATGGTAATGCCGGTCAGGGAAGTACAATTATAAAACGCTTCGGTTCCGATGGTCGTCAGAGTTTCCGGCAAGGAAACGCTGGTTAAGGAGGTGCAGTTTTTGAAGGTTCTTTGGAGCTTGGTGATCGGTTTTTCATTTACTGTAGACGGGATGGTCACGGAAGTGGCGGTGGCAGTACAGTCAACGGCAATGGCTTCATCTTCCATCACCAAATAGGTAATCTGATCCTGGGTTACCACCGTCGGTTCAGCATCGACCCCCTTGATGGCATATAACAACCCGTTTTCAACGGCATAATTCAAAGCAGCTGAATCCGGATCTACGATCAAAGCCGTATCTTCCGGGAAGGCGTTTGCTTTAATATCCGTCACCGTTTTGGGAACGGAAACGACATAAAGAGAAGTACAGCCTTCAAATGCTTTCTTATTAATAGTCGTCACGCCTTCCGGAATGGTAACATTGGACAGGGCGGAACAATTATAAAACGCTTGTGTATCAATGGTCTGAACCGTATCCGGGATCACGACCTCTTTTAAACTGGTGCAACCTAAAAAGGTTTGTGATTCAACGGTGGTGGCATTTTTGATAAAGCTTGCTTGGGTCAAGCCGGTGCAGTTTTTAAAGACACTGTCTTCGATGTAAGTGACACTATCTGGAAAGTCTACAGAAGTGAGTGAGGTACAACTCAAAAATACCTCGTCATCAATATAGGTGACTTTTTCCGGAATGGTGATAGTCTTTAAACTATAGCAATATTGGAAGAAATTATAGGGAATCTTCGTCATATTTTCAGAAAGGGTGACATTGGTTAGGTTGGTACATTGACTGAAGATACCGGCATCTACTTTAGTTACACTGTCGGGTAGTACCATCGAGGTGAGAGAGGAACATCTGCCAAAAGCATATTTCTCTATTTTTATCAAATTCTTGGGAAGAGTAAGACTTTTTAAAGATGCACAACCGTCAAATGCGTGTTCGTCGATTCTGGTTACAGTGTTGGGGATATTGATGCTGGTGAGTTTTTCACAACCATTAAAAGTGTTTGCGGCAATGCGTTGCAGTCCTTCCGGTAACGAAACACTGGTTAAGGTGGAACATCCACAGAAGGTCTCTCTCATATTTGTAACCGGATAGCCGTTAACCGTTGAGGGGATCGTAACGGTAACGACCGAAGCGTCGCAACCAATTGCGGTAGCCTTGCCGTTGGCGATATAGTATGTGATACCTTCTTGCTCAACGACGAGAGGGTTTTCTTCGGTGGTCAAAAGGCTATAGGGCAATTCGCGTGCGACGGCGTAATTATAGCCGGCATAGCCTTTATTGCACCAGATCATTAAATTCGGACATTCGGCAAAAGCGTTTTCGCCAATGACGCTGACATCATCGTATAGAATGATGGAATTCATGCTGGTGCAGCCATAAAATGTTTCGTTGCCGATGGTGGTTAATTGCTCGCTGATGAGGACGCATACGATGTTATCACATCCGTAAAAGACCCGATCTCCCAACTCTAAAATGCCGACACCAAGAGTAACGCTATTAAGGCTGTCGTTGTCTTCAAAGAGGCTGTCTCCCAATTTGATGATGGGGAGCTCGGTGCCTTCGTGTGCCAAGGTGCCGGGGATATATAGATCCGTAGCAGTACCGAGATACTGAACCAAGGTGATGCAGTCCTCCTCAACGGTGTATTGCCAAAGATCCGTCGAAAAGATCTCTTCGGCGCTTTCGTTGAAGGTTCCGGCTATGATTTCGACCGTCAAGGTCTTCGTGTCAGGAATTGTCTGAACGGTCAGCAGATTCCCGTCTGCAAGGGACACTCCATCGCCTACGGTGTATTCTGCTTCCAAATATACATTTTGCAGTTCGTCAAGGCAGACGGTCTCGTCAGCATTCGTATAGGCGGTGGCTACAGTTTCGCCTGCATATACAAAGTCAATTTTTACTGTCTGGTTACTTGCATCACCAAAGACAGTCTTACCGTCTTGTAAAGTATAGTAGGTCTGTTCTCCGTCCCTTACATAGTTGCTGTTTAGTTTCCATGCCAGTTTACCGGAGGTATATTCCACCTTTTTAAGGTTACTTGTCTCTATCGTATTAGCAGCAAGAAGAACGGCGGCGGTGTCGCTTTCAATCTCGCTGAAGGCAGAAAACGCCACTTTGCTACCGATGGAATAGGTGTTTTCGAAGGTGTTGGCGGCAGTGGTTTTGGGCAAACGGCCTACGCCGACATAACCGGCGCTCAATACACCGTAATTAAAAGAATTGCGGATCACGCCGCTGTTATAATCGGCAGTATACGTCTGCATCCAGTCGTTGATGCCGGCGGCGTGGAGTGCACCGCTGACCGTACCGGTATTATAGCAGCTATCGACGACAGAGCCGCGAAGGCCGCGACCTACGATGCCGGCTACGGAAACGTCGTCTTGCGTTCCCGTCACATCGGCAGTCACGTCGGCGCCGTTCCAGCAGCGGAGGATCTGACCGCCGGTTGTCATTCTACCGGCAATTGCGCCAATACCGACGGAGGTTACCGTTCCGGAATAGATGAGGGTGATCTCGCCGTTTTCAATGCCCAGGTTTTTGACAACACCGTTTTCTCCAACGGTGCCGATCAAGCCTACGAAGCAACCGGCGGCAGAGGTGATCTCCATCTTGAAGTTTTTAAAGACATATCCATGGCCGTCCAATGTGCCGTTAAAATTACTCCCATAGCAAAGGGGATCGACGGCCTGATTTGCCATGTCGATGTCTGCGGTCAGATGTAGTGTCTGGCCTTCAAAGGAATCACCAGATTCACCGGCGCTGACTTCGATAGCTTTTTTCCAGTCATCTGCATCGGTGATGTCCCAATCTGTCACAACGCTGTCTAATTCGGCGGTGTAATCCTTCATGGGGGTGTTGGTGCTTTCTTGCTCTTCCGTCGCAAAGGCGCTGAAGGGCATCATCGAGAGCATCATACACGCGATGAGCAGGACAGAGATCCATTTTCTTTTCATTTTCAAAACCCTCCTAAAGTTTTTAGAATTTACATAATTAAATTATAGTACCGCAAAAGAAAAAGTCAACAAATAATTGAACATCTAAAAAATATCCTTATTAAGATTATAGATTGACCAACAAACGTTCGTATATTTAAAATATTAATCCATTATACTGAATTTGTCAAGAACAATTGTGGGTGGTTATGATGAGAGAGATTATGGCTGCGCGCTTAAAGGCGTGCCGAAAAGAATTAAAGTTGACTCAGGCACAGGTGGCGATTTATTGCGATATTACAGAGAAAGCTTACCAGAACTATGAGCTGATGACGAGGGAACCAAAACTGGAAATTCTTATTCGCATCGCGGATTTTTACAAGGTTTCCTTGGATTATCTAACTGGGAGAACGGATGAAAAATAAAAGGACTATAAAAAACGTTTGTTTTTTATAGTCCTTTTTTTAGGGGATAGGAAAAATGTTTGGGATTAGCAAAAAGCATCATAGTGAATCAATTTGCCGCAAGTATCAATTAATTTTTAATATTATTTATTTTTACCTTGTCAACGAAGAACGGCTTAAGAAAAATAAAATGTGAGATAATAAGATTATAATTCCTCGGTCTTGAAGGTTGTGTAACCTTCGTAGTAGTAACTGTGGTCGATACCTTTCATATAGACCTCTCGGCTATTGATGTCATCGGTCAGAGCAACCTTTAGAATGTGTTTAATTTCAATATCTTTAATCGGACTGCGTTCCATAGCGAGAAGGTAATCTTCTTTATCAACTTTGCTCCAGTCAACAACCATTCCGATTTCATTTTTCAATATGCAGTCGAGCCAGATGCGTGTGCTTCTACCGTTGCCCTCGCGGAATGGATGGGCGATATTCATTTCCACGTACTTTTCTATAATTTCATCAAAGGTGGACTGGGGCATCTTATCAATGTTTTCAAGAGCAGCTTCAAGATACATCAAGGGAGCGAAGCGGAAGTTGCCTTTTGAGATATTAGTCGTACGCATTTCGCCGGCAAAGTCATAAATATCCTCAAAGAGATATTTGTGAATTGTTTTGAGTGATGCAAATTTACCTGCTTCAAGTTTATCAAGCATACCGTTTTCAAATAGCTCGATTGCTTTCTTTTTACTGATTTTTTCCTCGGCTTCTGCAAGTTCGGGAGCAGTTGTGATTTCTAATTTATTTTCAAGCATAGTTGCACCTCATTTCGTTTCTTCAGGGATAAATTCCATAATGTCATCTACACCGCAGTTTATAAAAACTTTTATGATGCTATGTTTTACTGTGTTTCTTCTTGATTTTTGCGTTCCGGACTTTTTTTACATCCCCCTGTGTTTTTTTATTCTTCGAAGAGGGTGACCTGGTCGCTGGGGAGATCCTGCTGGCGCAGGAGGTGGCCGACGGCCGGCAGGTTCTTGGTGCGGTAGTAGGAAAGGTTGGTCAGCCCTGCTTCGGCGACGGTGGTCACCTTTTCCAGCGTATGCTTCCCCTTTTGGGTCATGACGCTGACGCCCTGG
>JAZNVY010000181.1:0-6882 GCA_045593105.1 Eubacteriales bacterium | reverse complement strand
AATCGTTTTGCCCTTAGCCGGGCCCGTGGGTCCGAACCCCCCCACCCCCGCCAAAAAAAACCCCCCACCGCTCGGGGTAGGGTGTTTTTATTTGGCGGAGATGCCCCGGATCGAACTTTTTTGCCAAAGGCAAAAAAGTTCGTTGAGGCAGCCGCCCGTCGATAACGGGCGGTCTGCCGTGTCTCGGAGCGTGCCGATTTTTCGCAAAGCCGCCGACCAGCGGCTCGAAAAATCCTTGCGGCGCAGAGTATCCCATGAGCTTACTTTCATTAAGGTTTCTACTCGGTTCTACAATAGAAAACACCCACCGCTCGCGGTAGGGTGTTTTTATTTGCCGGAGATGGTGGGATTCGAACCCACGTGCCCGGCTAAGGACAAAACGATTTCGAATCGTTCTCGTTACGACCACTTCGATACATCTCCTCATCGCCAAAATATTTTACCACATACCCCTCGCTTTTGCAAGTCCCTTTCATATTTTTTCTTGTTTATTACTATAATTTAGTATGAAAAAATGGATTTTATTTTTTCTTTGTTTTACGTTGATTTTTGCCCCTCTCGCCGATGCCGCCATTGGGAGCAAAGGATTGATCGTAGCGCAAGGAAAAGGAGAGATCGTCTTAAAAAAAGGTGAAAGAAAGTGGCTATATGTCCGGGATGGTTTTTCAAAGCTTCCGGTTCTTAAAGGCATCTGCTATTATTCCGACAACACCTATGTGGCATCCGTAGGTCTTCACAGCGGCATTTTACGTGCCAATGCCATCGGCACCGCCACCCTGACAGTTTCCAATAACAAGGGCGATTGCGGCGTCCTACGCGTCAAGGTTATCGGGGTAGAAAAAGCAGATCCCTTCTGGCTTTTATTCCTCCTCCCCTGCCCTCTTCTATTCTTTATGTTTCTAAAAAGAAAAACCGCCCGGTGAGAACACCGGGCGGTTATCGTTTAATTAGTATCCGTAATAAACAGCGACCATCTTCGCAACCTCTGCTCTGGTAATATCATGCAAGGGGTTGAGATAGAGCTTACCATTATCTTTGGAACCGCCGATCATCTTGTACTCGGAGACCGCAAGAGTAACGTACGGTACAGCCCAATCGGAAACTGCAGCCGTATCTACAAAGCCGCGAGACTTGAAGTCGAGATCCAAAGTTGCTTTCTTGGATGCATAGTAAGCAGGCGCATCCATAGCGATTCTATCATTTACCATGCAAACACCAACCAGTACCTTGATAACCTCTTCACGCGTTGCGTTTGCCTCACCGTTGAAGTAGAGCAATTCGCCTTCGAGGTTACCGCCCATGATACCATTGGAGGTAATTGCACGGACATAGGGCAGTGCCCAGGACTCAATCTTATCTGCATAAGGCAGAACCGTATTCTTATCAGTATACTTTGCAGTATCCAGACCCAGTACACGGCTTGCTACGGTCGTAATCTCATAACGGGTGATCTTGCTTTCTACGTTGATCTTCGCATTCTCATCACCCATGAAGATGCCATATTTGCCGTCATTGAGATAGTTCACATAGTCCTTGACCCAATGATTATTCACCGTAGCGGCATCCTTATACTTAACCGATGCACGATCAGAAACAATGGTGATCACACCGTCAAACGGGCGAATTCTGACATTATAGGCCAAGCCATCAGCAAAACTGGTATAGAAAGATCCATTAAGAACTGCATAAACCTTCGTCACCTTCTGGTTCAAGACTACAGCAGCGTCAACAGGAATGGTCTTATTACGGTCAGCATAGAACAGCATCTCGGCAACAACAGTGTCCTTAGAAATGTTACCGTAATTATCGGAAGTATCCCGAATGATCTGACCCTTCAAGGAGATCTTCTTCGTGCCGGCAGGCAGATAGATGGTATATTCATTATCTCCGGTCAAGCTGGCGTTATAAGTAGTCTTACCAACCGTACCAACTATATCCGGTTTCACAAGGTTTTCAGCCTGAGACTGAACGATCACCTTATGGATGCTGCTGGATTTCTTATCCTCAGAAGTAACCTTAACGAAGGCAAAGAAGACATCGCGGTATACGCCGTCTTTCTGAGAAAGAACCAGATTGTTTTTGCAAGGAGACTTGCAAGCAAGATCATTATAAACCTGATAGGTTGCACCGGCAGAAACGGAAGCCTTCAGAAGCATAGCATCCAAAGTTCTCATATTCAGAAGCCAGCCATTATCTTTTTTAGTCGCATTCTCGATGCTGAAGAGCTCGCTCTCACTGCCTTTGACCTTTTTGATCTTCAGGGTATACTCTTCGGTATTCTTGCCATTTGCAGAAGTTGCGATGGCGGTCAACGTCACGCCGGAAGCACCGATGTCGGTGACAGTATAAGAACCGTCCTTATTCGGTACCAACGTATCATCACCCTGGGTCACTTCGATCGCACCACCCAGCAGGGAGTACGGAGTAAAGGTAAAGGACTTCTCACTATTCAAGATCTCAGCCTCAAAAGTCGTGCTGTTCACTCTGGACATTCCATTCACATAAGTGATAGCAGCCTGGCTCATCTTGGAAAGATCAACAGAATTGATATTTACAAAGGTCAAGGTATAGAGATCAGATTTCAGACCATTCTCGCTGGTAACCTTCAGATAGCAAGGATTATGAAGGATCATATCCGGCCGCATCAGCTTTTCTTTGGGCAAGCAAGCTTTGGTCTTATAAAGCCCATGAGAAGCACCAACGGAAGTTTCGATCACTGCATTTTCATAAGAATACTCAAAGTTGTTTGCATCAATATTTGTATAGGCAGTGATGGTCTTTTTCACATTATCGATGAGGAATCCATCCATGTAATACAGTTCATTCTCTGTATTCGGCTCGCGGTTAATGACCAGTTTGATCATCTTCTGAACCGTTTGATCATTGGAAGAAACAACTGCGTAGTAGGTATTCACCGGATTCGTCAGTTCTAACTTCGTCACAATGCTATCCTCAGAAAGGTTCGCATTGGAATAAATCTTCAGCGTAGAATATTCAGCGGGAACCAAGGGAATGTCATAGGTCATTTGATCTGCAGGAACGTTATCGGTATAAACAGTCTGGCCTGCAGCTGTTTTCAGCTCACCCTTACCGGTTACAATGTACTCAGCTTCCGGCGCAATATTCAGGTCCGAACGAACCGTCATATCCCAATCAAGGAAGGTGTAGTCGATCTTGACACGCTTCTGCTCTTCGATGGAATAGGTAGCGGTATTCATGCTACCCCAACGCAGAGCACCTTCAGGCAGAAGTGCACTACCGTCATAGGTGGCAGCAAAATAGTTACCGGACCAATCGAACATGGTACCCTCACCGGTACCGCCGGTACAAGGCAAACCATTCTTACCGATCAAGCGATTTCCCTTGATGTTCATCATATCGGAAACGTTTTCTTTGCTACAGAAGAAACGAGAGTTACCGGTGGTGGAAACGAAAAGGGTATCGCTATCACTTTCCTGAACCAAGGTATTGTTGGTAAAGTTCAACTTCATGTTGTTACCGGTAAACTTAATCTGGAAACCACGCCCCGGAGCATGACCATTGATAAAGAGGTTGTTGTCGATATCGTAAACGATATTCGTCTTAACAGCTACGTTACCGCCGTTATCGTTGAAGTTAAAGACATAAGTCTTGCCCATGGTATGGTTAGCATGGAAGCAAGAATTCTTGATGGAATAATAGGGGTTTGCGATGTCGCGAGAGCGGAAGGCGGTATCGGTAAACTGAGCAAGATTTTTGCTCTGACCGAAATACAGACCGTCCACGACAAACTTCTCCACATAAGGGCCAAAAGCGACCTTAGCATCTAAGCCCACGATACGGCTGTCGTAGATCGAGAAGTTATTGTAATCAGTGGTGCTGGCTCTCATGAAGTTGAAGAGATACTTGTTAACGGCACCTTTGCTATCCAAGCCGCCTACAGCACCCTCTGCATACACGTTTTTAATAATGGTTACGCTTTCACCGGTACGATCGGTATCATCGATATAGGAGCAATCCTTGCCCATCTTAATACCATCGATCTCAATAATATAGTTATCAATACCGGCTGCTACACGAATGCACTTCTGGAACTCAGACTCAAAAGACTGATTACGCTCAGGGTTCAGAATCCAGGCGGAATTCATGACATTCTCCTGGGTAACGGTATCCACAACCGTCTTATTGGGATTTACGCCGGCCTGCTCACCCAAGATGGTGCAGGAACCGGGCAGAACGAGTTCGGTCTTATAAATACCGGAAGGGAACAAAATCGTGGGAGCCTCAATCCCCTTAGATTTTGCATACTTAAAGATCTCATTAAAGTCGGCAAAGATGTTCTTACCGGCCACAAACTTATAGACCTGGCCTTTCCATCTATAAGGAATGATGGTACCGGTTTTCATTCCGGCCACTTCGGCTTTATACATGAACTGGTTGGGGAATTTTTCTGCAAAACTCTCCAACTGATTCATGGAGCCCATATTTTCGATATTAATTGTATAGAAAGGAGCAAAAGAGGAGTCACCGGTCTTGGTGATCTTCGCGTAAATGGATTTTTTAGCATAGGGATCATTGCCCAGCAAGTTGGAGGTTAGCTTATTTTGCGGAATTTCCTCAATCTTATGGGCACCGGTGATGACACCGTCCTTGGAGATATAGACCTTTCTGTAGAGCTGAACGGTAAAGCCCTTGGGGACATTGAATGTAAAGGTATTTTTATCCAAATCAGAAGAATTATAGACCAACAGATCTGCGCTGTAATTGAAGTCATCAACCCAAGCCAACATCCAATTACCAATGGACATCTTCCAAGCGTCCGCCGTCTTGGTCATCTTTTCATTGATCCAATAACTATTCCGTACCAGACGATGATCCTCTTCGGTCATAAAGATCGGCTGAGAGACAACCAGACCGGAAGTGGTGGCGAAATAGTTATCCGACATATCGATGTAAGTCGATTCATTGGAACCGGTCAAAGGCGGAATCTTATAAGCACCGATCAGACGGTTGTTTTTAATCACCATACAAGTGGACTGATCGATATCGGAAGAGTTATAAAGGAACTCTGATTCCATGATCGTAGAACCATTATTTGCATCCTCATCATCTGCATAGACAAAGTTGTTCTGGATATCCACGACAGAGGAGGCATTAATGAATTCATAATGGATCACACCGGTTTTACCGGAAGCCTGATAGAAGACGTTGTTGTGCAGTTTCAAGGACGCGGCAGAGCGGTCGGTCGCTGCGGAAATGTACAGATCCTTCGTGTAAGGATTGGCATCAGTACCCAGCAACGGTGCGTTAGCAGTAGAAGTACTGGGCGTATAAGTAAAGTCATAATCATAGGAATAGTTATCCATAGAAATGGCATAACTTACCGGCAGACTTGCAGATTCATTATAGAAGCAAGAATTGGTCACCTCAACGATGGGAGACACGCCTTTAGCAAACCAGGTATGGGTCAAGAAACCGTTGCGGTTATTAACATAGCCGATGTTATTTGCATAGAGCTTAGTAAAGAAAGGCGCGATAAAGGAAAGATCCGGTGCATTTTCGCTCAGATCATAAGTAGTTCCCTTTGCCGGCTTATTCTTGTTCATATTGGTAATGAACAGGTTTTCCAGTCTAACCGTTCTCTTATGACCGGAAGAACGCAGGAACAGCGCATAACGATTAGAAAGCCCCTCATTACCGGCGTCATCGAAAACAGAATACTTAACCGTCAAAGTGGATGAACCGCTGTTACGCTGAGTATCCACCACTGCACCGCCATCCTCAAAGCGCAGACCATCGATGGTCAGATTGCCGTTCCCGGCAGCCAGTCTGACAACGATATCCGCCTTGATGATCGCCTCATCAATACGCTTGCTGTATTCACTCCAAGCAATTCTCGGATTGGTCGTTCTGCTGACAGCATTAATACCGGCATTGGGACCCATGATGGTCACGTTACCGGTCACTTCCATTTTTTCATCATATATGCCTGCGCAAAGCAAAATCACCGGATTTTTCCGGTTATTTTTCTTGGCAAAAGCCATTGCATCGGCATAAGACGCAAAGTGAATATTAGACTTAAAAGTCTCTTTGATCGTCTTATTGCGGAATTTGAACTGAATCAGTTCGCCCGCTTTGGTATTCTCCCATTCCGGATTGACCACCAGAGCCTGACCAACCAAGGACGTATAATCGTCCGATGCGGCCGTAGTGGGGATCACCCAGACGGAGAACATTGATACCATCATTACTAATAAAGCAATAAATGATACCAAGTGCTTCATGTTTTGTTTCATAACAAACTTTCACTCCTTACATGAAATACTGCCAAAATATATTTTAATAATATACAAGCAGCCTAATTATATCAAAAAAACGCCTCAAAGGGCATAACCTCATGTTGTTAAAATACAACACTTTGTGGATTTTTATAAAATAGTTTGTATTCCCCTCTATTTTCACCGTGCTTTTCTTCTTTCCTTGCAGACGGCGGCATATATTTTTAAAAGAAAAGGAGGCATACAAATGAAAAAAGTATCCACGTTTATTATTATAGTATGGTTGTTCACCTCAATATGTAGTTTTTCCGCATTTGCCGAAGGCGGTCCGGAGATCTCAGTCCCCTCCGCCCTCTTAATGGACCAAACCACCGGAACGGTTCTTTTTGAAAAAAACGCCGATGAGCAACGGGCCCCGGCGTCGGTCACTAAGATCATCACGCTCCTTTTGATCATGGAAGCCATAGAAAGCGAAAAACTGAACTGGGACACCCCCATCTCCGTTTCTGCCGAGGCGGCCGGAATGGGCGGAAGCCAGGTTTATTTAAAAGAGGGCGAAACTATGACGGTAGATGAGATGGTTATTTCCATCGCCGTCGTATCCGCAAACGACTGCTGCGTAGCC
>JAZNVY010000180.1:0-2561 GCA_045593105.1 Eubacteriales bacterium | reverse complement strand
ACCGGCATACCCCCCTTCCAGCCCCTGCTCCTCCAGCACCGCACCGCAGGCGTAGATGCTGGGATGCTCGATCTTAGAGAGCACCACCCGGTTTCCCATCCGCCGACGGACGCCCACCGCGCCAAATACCGCAAAATTATTCGAGTAGGTTCCGCCGGAGGTCAAAAGTACTTCGTCCGGCGTGCATTTCAATACCGCCGCCACCGCGCGTTTTGCGGCCAGAATACCGGCCTCCGCCTCCAAGGCCGGGCGGTAAAGCGCCGAAGCATTGGCAAAGCGTTTTTGCTCCTCCTCGGCGATCAATTGCGAGACCGCTTCATAGGGACGGGTCGTCGCACTATTGTCAAAATAGATCATGAGTTTCTCCTGATGTCATAATACTATCATTTATTATACACCGAAAAATTCCCATAATCAAGCATTATTCCAAAGAGCGATCATCGCCCGGGCAGTCAGCTCTCCGCCATAAATTGCCTGAGAGAGGGTATTGGCAGCACTCCCCACCTCCAGGAGCAACGTATGGGGAGTAAAATGGGTATTAAACCGATCCCGGCGAAGATTGACCGGACGGGAAAGCTGACCGTATAGTTCTCCCATCTTGCGTGAAAGCTGAAGGGCGTATGTAAAATTCTTGTTCCAATTGGGGTGAGAAAGTCCTTTGGCATCAGTACCGCATACCAGCATCACCTGCGCCGCCTGCCGTCCATCCACCTCGGTGACCGGATAATAATCCACCCCATTGCTGCTGATGGCGTCCCGGTGAACGTCCAGCACCACCCGGATGGTGGGGTTTTCTTTCAATACCTTCTCCACCGCCGCTCTGGAATTGGCATAAGCACCGCTGAAATCCGGCTGATTAAAGACCTCCTTGATATGGATCGTCTGATAACCGGCCGCCTCAAAGACCTTCGCCATCGCTTCCCCCACCGCCACCACGTTCAAGCTTTCGTCCCGGGTGTTGCTGATCCCTGCCGCATTGCGATAGCATTCGGTGGTGTGGGTATGGTAGATCAAAACCGCCGGCTTCCCGGCGGTAAAAGACGGCATGGAAACCGGATCATCCAGATAGTCTTTGACGTCAAAATCGGTGGCGTTGGCCACCGCCGTCCCGTTCACCTGCCGATAGGTGCCGGATAACGCAGAAAGATTAGCGGCTTTGATGGTTCCAAGCGGCTCCGCCTCTTCCTCCTCTTCCGCCTTGGCAAAATAAAGAAAATGCTCGTCCAACGATTCCGTAAAATCGGGGGTCAGATACCGGCTGATATTGCGCATGATGGGATCGGTATATTTTAAAAGGGTAAGCCCCATCTGCCGCGCCGTCACTGCCCGGGTCTGGCGGAGAGAAAAATCCGCCACGACCGGCAGCCAATGCTCCCAGGTAAAACCGCCGGTCAGCACCACGGCGGCGATCAGCACCATGCTTATCCATTTTTTCATCCTGTACACATCCTTTCATAAAAGGATATGAACCCGTTAATATAAATATTTCAAAATTTCTTCCGTAGTGAGGTCACCGTGAAAAGCTTTATTGAGCGCAAAGGCAATGATCTTTGCCCCCATATCGGTGGCAGACTCCATCTGCCGCGGCGTTGCGATCAAGCTTTCCTCGTAGGGGTGTAATTTTTCACCGAAATCTTCCCATTCCTCCCCCATGGCATGACGAAGCAACACCCGGCAATCCACCACCGTCGGCATGCCGATGGAAAGCACCGGCACCCCCAGCGTCTTGCGGGAGATCTCCTTTCTGGCGTTATCCACACCCCCTCCGGGCGTAAGACCGGTATCGGAAAGCTGAATGGTCTTGCAAAGCCGTTCTAAGCGACCGGTAGCCATGGCATCGATCAAAACCACCAGCTCCGGTTGCAGGACGCGCACCAGCCCCTCCGCCAGCTCCGCGCTTTCCACACCGCTGACCCCAAAGACCGGCGCCGCCAAGGCAGAAACTGCCGCATACGCCTGGGGACGTGGATCCAAAGGACGCGTCACCATCAACCGCTCCACCGCCTTGGCACCCAGACTGTCCGGCGTAATATTAGGATTTCCGATTCCCAGCACCAGGATCTTGCGATGCTCCCCCACCATCAGCCGCAACCGTTCCGCCAAAAGATCGGCGATCTCTTCAAAGGCCGGCTCCCCGATCTCATAGGTCTTCTCCGTCTCCACCGTAATATAGCGCCCCTCCTCCCGGCCGAGATAGGCGGCACCCTTGGCATTCTCCACCGTCACCTCGCTGAGGGTGCAATGCTCCAGCTCGCGTACCTCATGCCGAACGCCCTGCGGCAGCTTCATCGCCGCCATTTCCAATTGCTCGATCATTAGATCCGAAGGAATTTTCATCATATCACCTCCCCCATAGTTTGTACCAAAAAATAAAAAATGCTCGCCATAGCGAGCATTTTTATGATTTTACTGCATATCTAATTGATCGGCAATGGGCTCAGCATATTCGCCCTCGTAAAGCTCGATCATCCCCTTATCGCAAAGGGATGCCAGCTCCGGATCGATGGGCAGCTTTGCCAAAACCTTAAGTCCGTGCTTCTCGGCGATCTCTTCCACGTGGC
>JAZNVY010000179.1:0-1566 GCA_045593105.1 Eubacteriales bacterium | reverse complement strand
AAGGATTTCCGGCAAAAAAGACGATATAACTCTTAATTGCCCCGCAAAGACCCGCCGGCAAAGCCGTCCATCCGTTAGCAAAATGAATAGACTCCATTTTTCTGCGTTTTAAAATACAATAAGCCGTTAATCCGATGCTTAAAGCAAGCCCACCGGCCGAGATTGCCGCCATAAGTTCCGGCTGATCAGTCTCAAGCACCGCACGATTCAAAGGACCTCCCGGATCTAAACCAACGCTAATGCCATAAAGAATACCTTTAAATTGAAGGTTTATATTGGAAGACAACAAAAAGAATCCTTTTCGCACCCAGAACCCAACACTATTCAAAAGAAAAGCCAATCCAGCAACCGTTCCCACGCCGATGACCGGAATTCCCCACTCAAACCACCGAAACCGCCGAGGAAGCAAATTAAGCCCGCGCTCTGCACAACGGACAATTAAAACAGTTACCGCACCTCCGATCAACGCTGCCCATACTCCGCCGCAAGCCGCTTCCAAGACCGCACCGCCAATGAGTCCCACAGCCAAGCCCGGCCACCGAGCATACCGAAATCCCAGCATTCCGCATACCCTTGGCAAAAGCAAAAGGAGTGTTCGCTCTCCGATCCAACGGATTCCGTTGGTAAACGATGGAACGTCCAAGAAAAAGTCCAAGGCTTCCCCTACCAATAAAAAAACACCCCCGGCAAACAAAAGCAACGGCAAGAGCGGTGCATTGGAGCGGTAATACCAATCTGAGACACTTTTCTTCTTGCCTTCAAAAACAATTCGTTTATGGTAGATCGGAGCTTTGATTGCCAGCCTCAATAGATGCTCCGGGCGATAAATACCATCTGAAACGTTGACCTCCAAAACCGGTTTTCCGTCAAAACGGTCTGAATGAAGGTTTTTACCAATTAAAAGGATCGCGCTCGCATCATGAATGTCTTCATCAGAAAAGAGGGCAGCACCTTCCCGCTCAATTTTCAGCAGCATTCCCAGTCGGCCGGCGGTCAACTGCAATTGCGCAGTAGCCTCTGTCGCAGATGGAAAAGATTCATCCACCACCGCCAGCAACAGCATCCTCTCTGCCCCAACACCCGGCGGAGAAGGATAGTCCCCCTCTTCTGCCAGACAAATCAATTGCACAAAAGTACTCTCATCCGCCGCCTCCATCAGTTGCTCCCGCAGATTTTCATTCATCAGCAAAACAGTTAGTCGAGGAGTAGGATCCAGCGTTTCGTTCGTGGGCACCGCCGCCAAAAAGATCAACCGACTTTTTTCTCCATCCGGAGCGTCCAGATCAATCCCTGCTGGCACCGTCACCGCCGTCAATAACGGTCGCTTCACCGCATCGCTCTTTATATAGCAAACCGCCACGCCGGCGCCAATGGCAAAAGAGGCGTGTTCTTCCTGATAATAAATCTCCCGAAGAAGCTGCTTACTGCTACGCTCTGTATTTCCGCATTTTTGCTGTAAGGCAGCCAAAATATCAATGACGCCCTCTTTATCCTTTAACGTAACCCCCACGCAAATCCCGTTTACATCCATCCAGTCCGTCAGTTTCATTAAATCGCCCCTTTCAT
>JAZNVY010000178.1:0-10087 GCA_045593105.1 Eubacteriales bacterium | reverse complement strand
GAAAACGTTAATTTTAAACGGATCTCCCCGAAAAAAGGGAGATACCGCATCCTTGATCGCGGCGCTTCAACTACCGGGTGAGGTGACGGAGCTTTCTGCCTTTGCGGCGAAGGTCAGCCCTTGCCTGGATTGCCGCTATTGCCGTACCCATGCCGGATGCAGTATCCGGGATGGGATGCAGGACTATTACCCCATGGTGGAGGAGAGCGACGGGATCATCCTTGCTTCTCCCATCTGGTTCGGTACCCTGCCGGGTCCCTTGCTGACCCTCCTGAGCCGGGCGCAGACTTATTTCAGCGGTTGGTTTTTCCGCAAAGAGCCAAAGCTTAAAGGGAAAAAAGGTGCGGTCATCCTGACCGGCGGCGGAACCGGCGGTGCGGAAAGCGCCTATCGGACGGCTTGCATCATTCTCAGAGAGCTGGGGGTGGAGGGGGAGATCCCCTTGGTGACCAGCCCGCATACCGACCGCATTCCGGCGGCAGAGGATGCGGATGCCCTGCGAGGACTGAAGAAAATTCAAGATCATTTCAAAAAAAAAGAGGCCTGACGGCCTCTTTTTTTAATGGTAAAAATATTTGGTTTTGCCGTCTTCTGTAGAGGGGACTTTGCGAACGCTGAAGACCGTTTCGATTTCTTCGGGGGAGATCGTACACTTTATCATGGCTTTCGCCTCTTTTATATTCTATATCAAGTATAGCTATTGTCCAAAAAAGTGTCAATGAAAAGATTGATTTTACGGCGGTTTTCCTTTATGATTAAAGGGAGGTGAATTGCAATGATCTATACCGTTACGTTCAATCCGGCGCTGGACTACGTGGTGCGGCTTTCTGCCCTTAAAATGGGGGAGACCAACCGCAGTACCGGAGAACAGCTTTATTTCGGCGGAAAGGGCATTAACGTCTCCAGAGTTCTGCGGGAGCTGGGGGAGGAAAACGTAGCCCTTGGCTTTATTGCCGGCTTTACCGGGGATGCGCTGGAGCAGGAGCTTCAAAAATTGGGGATCCGTACGGATTTCATCCGTCTCTCAGAAGGGCTGACCCGGATCAATATTAAGCTGAAAGAAACCGTAGAGACGGAAATCAACGCCGGCGGTCCGCTCATCTGCAAAGAGGCGCTGGATGCTTTTCTGGATAAATTAAGCGTTTTGCAGAAATCAGATACCCTGGTGCTGGCAGGAAGCGTTCCTCCCTCCATGCCGGTGGATATCTATCAAAGAATTGCAAAGAAGATGCAGGCAAAAGGGGTGTGCTTGGTGGTGGATGCCACCGGAGAGCTGCTCCTGGGAACCTTGCCTTACCATCCTTTTTTAATCAAGCCCAATCATCGGGAATTGGAGCAGTTGGCAGGACGCGCGCTCCGGGGAGAGGACGAACTCCTTGCAGCCGCCGAGGAACTACGCCAAAAGGGCGCGCGGAACGTCTTGGTCTCCCGAGGCGCGGAGGGTGCCATTCTATTGGATGAACAAGGGAAGTCCTATGCCGTCCCGGCTCCGTCGGTCAAAGCAGTTAATACCGTCGGCTCCGGCGACTCCATGGTGGCAGGCTTTCTTGCCGGTATCAAAAACGGAAGCGAAGAAGCACTTCGGCTGGCGGTTGCCGCCGGCTCTGCCACCGCTGCCTCCGAGGATCTTGCCACCTTTGAAGAGATCCAAAAAATGCGATAAGAATAAAACACGACCCCGGTCGATGACCGGGGTTGTTTTTTTATGCAATGGAAAAGGTCTTGGTGATGGTTTTATCGCTAAAGCTGATCCATTCACTGACTTCGACTTCGATGTCGGTAGTCGTATCGTTGAGCTCGTAGGCGACTTCTACATCCAAGGAGGCATCTTTCTTGATCTCTTTGGTCTGGTTATCGGCGCTATAATTGGCACTATCGCTGAGCATAAACGATTCATTCAGTCCGACGCCGTTTTGGAAGACTTCGTCTTCTACAGCCACGCCGAAGGAAACTGCATTCTCTGCGTAGTTCGTGAAACCGTATTTGACGATGACCACCTTTTTGCCGGAATAATCTTCTGCCAAGCGGCAGCTTTTGATCTCGATATTGTAGTCACCCAGATTTGCCTTGGAAGTCTCGGTAGCTGCAGAGCCGCTTCCTTGATCTTCTGTTCCGCTTTCACTTCCGCTGCCCAGCGCAAATAAACCAAAGGTTGCTAAAAGCAGGACGGCCAGCAGAATGCTTACGATTCTTTTCATGTTATTCTCTCCTTATATAGTATAAATTTATCATATTGACGGTGAAACCGGCCAATATAAACATAAGTACGTCCCAAAGATCTCCGGTGCCGGAAAGAACCCCTGCATATTGCAGAATTTCAAAAGCACTGCCGAATAAAGCGGTGATGCCGGCAAGTAGGAAAGAACCCATTCTTTGGGGTTGAAAGATCAGGTGCAGGCCGCAGCATAGGCTATAGGCCCAAAGATAATCCGCAAAATAGTATTTGATCCAAGGAACGTCTAAAAATAGGAAAGATTGCCTTGGGAGCGGAATTTCTCGAAAAAAGTTAAAAACATAGGTGTTCGGCCGGTAAAAAACATAGATCATTCCGCCCAACATCAAGGAAATTACGCCGGAAATCCAGAATAAACTTGTCTTTTTGAACGGTCGTTTCATAGTGACATTATAGTCATAATTATGACTATTGTCAAGACAATTTTTGCATTTTATGCTTTATAAGATAGGGTGGTGAGTTTATTGATCAGTTACAAACCTTTTTGGGAAACGCTGAAAAAACGGAATATTTCCACGTATGCGTTGATCAATAAGCATGGCATCAGCAGTGCAACGATCGACCGTATGAAAAAAGGAAAGGGCATCAGCACCATGAAGATCGAGGATTTTTGCCGTATTCTCGATTGCAGCGTTTCGGACATTATTGAATATATAAAAGAAGAATGAATTGCCGCAATTTGCGGCAATTTTTTATTTACGAAAAAATTTCGTAGCTTAATGTATTGCTTTTTCTATAGAATAGTTGATATAATTTAATATTAGAAGAAAGAAAAAAGGAGTGTGGCGTGATGTCTAAAATCCCGTTTTATATTGATTATGAAGATTCCAATACTTTGCGCGTGATGAACCCAACGGGGGTTCAGCAGAATTACGTACCCCGTCCGTCTATCTTCAACGCGTCCTGGGATGCGTTGCTTTCAGAGGAGGGAAAGGTCTACGTCTCCCTATGCTCGGAGCTGACCACCAACGAGTATACCAAGCTGGCAGAGTATGATCCCATTGCCAACACTTTAAAAGAACTGCACTATACCAAGGAACTGATCTTTTCTGATGAGCGCTTCATCCGGGACAGTAAGTTCCATACCGCCATGGCCTGGATGAACGACGGGCGGATGGTGGTCTTGACCCATACTACCGATAAATCTCCGGAGCATCCTGCCTGGTTGCCCCAGAGTTATTTCAATCATCCCTTTGAGGGTTATCCCGGCAGCTCCCTCTTGACCTTTGATCCCAAGACCGGCAAGATGGAGAACTGGGGCATCCCCGTCCATCGGGAGACCATTTACGGCGCCGCCTACGATAAGATCAACAACATTTATTACGGCATCGGCTATTTCAAGGGTCATCTTTATGGAATCGACCTGAATGACCGCAGTGTCCGGGATTACGGCGAGGTGACCGAGCGTGCCAGCTACCGCCTGGTGGTAGGCCCGGATGATAACATCTATTTCACCACCCGAAACGGACTTTTGCAACGGATCAACGTTCGTACTCGGGAGGTGGAGAACACCCGGATCAATCTGCCCTTTGAAAAGGTGCCCGGTCGTTTTCGTCCTTATCTTTCTGCTGCCGCCAACGGACCGGACGGAAAGCTTTATATGGCCGGTATGCACGATAAGACCCTTTCACGCTATAACCCGGAAACCAACAAATTGGAAAAATTGGGCGAGTTTATGCCTGCGGAAGTATTCTGCAAGCAGGCAGACGCCAATATCTACATGGGCAGTATGGGCTTTGATAAGAACAATATGCTCTACTACGTGGTCAGCGCCGTTAAAAAGAACGGCCGGGAGGATTGGCTTCTGCCCTCCATGCTGATGCGCTGGGATATTCTCAAGGAGGAGAGCGAGCCGGAGATTTTGGGTCTTTTGGGCACGAAGGATCGGACGACCTATCAGTGCTGTATGATGGTGATGGATACGGAGCGGGATCTGATGATCTGCGCCGGTACCAACCATTGCGACGACGGTCCGAACTTTATCTCGGTGGATCTTTCGCAGTATCGGGAGCACGCTTTGGAGTTGGGAGAGCCTACGGTGGATCCCATGGTATTCCAGGGCAACGGCGTCTATGACGACTATGCCGAGATGATGCACAAGGGTGCAACACTCATGCGTGAGAACTCTGCCGCTTTCCATCAGGGCAACGAAATTGCCGTTCAGCTCTGGCCTAATTTCAGAGATGCAGAGATCGAAAACTCTGCGGTAGCAGACCTTTATTGGGAGGGTGATAAGCTGATCGCCGTCTGCGGCAAGGATCATTTTACCAAGTTTACTATTGCCGGGGATAAGATCGAATCCATCTCCTCCTGCAAGGCTCCGGTCAAGCCGGAAAAGCCGCAGGTGGAGGGCGAGCTGCCCCGTTATCCCGGCAGAAAATATAAGGCGCTTCCGGCGTTGGAGGTCGCCCTTTCGGAGGGACGTCGGCTGATCGCCACTGAGGACGGACTGCTGGCCATCGAGAAGAACGGCAAGCTCTTTTCACTGGGTGCCGGCTGGGTCAACGGCCCGGTACGCGCCATGACCGCCAATCAGGAGGGTACCCTTGTCTACGGCGTAGCCGGGGATGAGGATGACCTGGGCATCGTCTTTTCTTACGATGATGAGCGGGGGTTGCGCTGGCTGGGTACTGTCATGACCGGCAGCTGCGAGTACGGCTATCACGGCTCTGACCTGCTGACCGCCGTCGCACTTCGCGAGGACGGCACCCTCGCCGTCGGTTCCGGCGGTCGGATGGGCATGGTCTTCATTTACGAAAAGGAGTAATTTATGAAGCAATTAAATTATGACGTTGTTGTCGTTGGCGGCGGTCCTGCCGGTTCCATTGCCGCCATCGCCGCCGCCCGTCAGGGCGCTAAGACCCTTTTGGTGGAGCAAAACGGCTATCTGGGCGGTATGCTGACCATGGGCGGCGTGGGTCCTCAAATGACCTTCCATGCCGGAGATACCCAGGTGGTTCGCGGTATCCCCGACGAGCTGATCGAGCGGATGAAGGAACTGGGGCTTTCTCCCGGTCATATGGAGGACTTTGTGGGTTACGCCAGCAGCATCACCCCCTTTGATGCAGAGGGCTTGAAATATATGCTGGAGACCATGGCCGTAGAGGCTGGGGTTCAATTGCT
This sequence comes from Eubacteriales bacterium, assembly GCA_045593105.1. Taxonomy (GTDB): domain Bacteria; phylum Bacillota; class Clostridia; order Oscillospirales; family QAKW01; genus QAKW01. The sequence goes on along the minus strand of JAZNVY010000178.1, from coordinate 4,731 downwards.
TTATCATACCGTCTTTACCGGCTGTACGGTGGAGGAGGGGAAGATCAAATCCGCCCGGCTTTTCTCCAAGGGAGGATTTTTGGACGTGACCGCCAAGGTGTTCGTGGACTGCTCCGCTGATGCGGATCTTGCCACCGCCGCCGGCGTCTCCTCGGTCTACGGCCGGGAAAGCGATAATCTGGCTCAGCCTATGACCATGAATATCAAGGTGGGCAACGTGGATCGGGAGCGAATGATCAATTTCGTCAAGAGCAATCGCAACGATATGCTGGATACCATTCCCTTTGACCGTCTGCAAGAGCTGCCGCGCGTCGGAATTCAGGGTGCTTATTCCCTCATCCGTAAGGCGAAAGCCGATGGCGAATTTGACGTGGATCGGGATATGGTGCTTTGCTTTGAAACCAATACTCCCGGGGAGATCATCCTCAATATGTCGCGCATCATCATGAAATCGGCGGTGGATCCCTTTGACCTCACCGATGCCGAGGTGGAGGGGCGTAAGCAGGCGCGCCAGATCGTCGCCTTTATGCAGAAGAATATCCCCGGCTTTGAGGACTGCCGGCTTATTTCTACCGGCCCTCATATCGGCATCCGGGAGAGCCGCAAGATCAACGGTCTTTATAAGCTGACCGCCGAGGATCTCCTGGCTAATAAGATGTTTGCCGATGCCGTCGCCATGGGTGGCTATCCCATTGATATCCATTCTCCCGACGGTGCCGCTATGCAGCATCAGCACCTGATCCCCGGCAGCTGGTACTCAGTACCCTACGCCAGCCTGGTGACCAAAGAGGCGGAAAACCTTATCGTGGCAGGCCGCTGTATCAGCGCTACCCACGAGGCTTGTGCCGCCGTCCGGGTGACCCCCATCGCCATGGCTATGGGCGAGGCCGCCGGTACTGCCGCCGCTCAAAGTGCCGTCACCGATCAGAAAGCCAACGCGCTGGATACCGATGCCCTGCGCGAGACGCTGAAGAAAAACGGTGTTTTCCTGGAAGAATATCACAGATGATTTTTTTAGCCGGTGCCATCCTTTGGATGGCACCGGCGCTCTTTTTTATTTTACGACTTTTATTTTTGGTTGCTTTACGCTTTAAAGTGTGATAAAATGTAAAATAAGAAAGAATGACCCCAGGAGGTGTGACGATGCTATTAGCGGTGGATATTGGAAATTCCAGTATTACGGTGGGCGGTTTTCGCGAAGAGGCGGAGCCGGTCTTTTCCATGCGCTTTTCGGCAGAGGAGCACCGCACGGCGGATGAATATGCCAATACCTTGCGGCAGGTTTTGAAAATGCGGAATATTGAGTCGGAGGAGATCACCGATTGCGCCATTGCTTCGGTGGTGCCGCCCTTGACGCCCATCTTAGAGCAGGCGCTGCAATTGATCTGCCCTTGCCGGGTGCTGATCGTGGGCTCCGGGGTCAAGACCGGCTTTTTTGTTCGGACGGACGCTCCCTCGGAAGTGGGCGCGGACATCATCGCAAACGTTGCGGCCGCCGTTCAATGGAGTACCCCCGCCATCCTGGTGGATATGGGAACGGCGACGACGGTCTTTGCCGTCAACGATCGAAAAGAATTGATCGGCGGTTTTATTCTGCCCGGCATCCGTTCTTCCCTGGATGGGCTTCGCTCTTCCACCGCCCAGCTGCCGGTGGTGGCGCTGCAAGCGTCTCAAAAGTCTATCGGTAAAAATACTGCCGACTGCATCTCCATGGGCGTCCTGCAGGGGCATGCCTTTGCGGTGGATGGATTTATTGATCTGATGCTGCAGCAAGAGGGAATGGAGGACGCAAAAATTTTTGCCACCGGCGGACTTTGTAATCTTGTTCTGCCGGCGTGCCGGCATGAAATGCAGGTGGAGCCGTTTCTGACCCTTAAGGGTCTTCGGGTGATCTATGAGAATACTCGGAAGAAAAAAGTATGTTAACATCCTTTGGGTGATGGCATAAATATTTTGAACTGCGATGCACCCATCAAAGGATGGGGCGTCAGCATCGGGTGGAGTCCCGAAAGGAGAAAATGAATATGGACAGAAGTAAGAGACGGGCGCGTACCGTTTATCTGGCACAGCTTGGTTTATTGCTGGCGGTCGTGGTGGTGCTGCAGTACATCGGGAATTTCATCCCTGTGGTGGCAGGCATCAATCTGACCTTGATCCCCATCGTGGTGGGTGCGGCGTTGCTGGGTCCCACCGGCGGTCTGATCTTGGGTCTTGCCTGCGGCGTGATGACCCTCTTTACACCGATAGCGCAGGGCATTATGAGCTATTCCTGGATCATGGCAATTCTGATCTGCCTGGGTAAGACCGGTCTTGCGGGCTATGCCGCCGGCTGGCTGTATCGCTGGATCGCGAAAAAGAACCGTCACGTCGGTATCGCGGTGGCTTCGGTGGCAACGCCGATTATTAACACCGGTGTTTTCGTGGCAGGATGCGCAGTGCTGGTGGATTACTTTATCAGCAATCCCAACGGCGGATTCGGCGTTGTGGCCGAGGGAACCTCTGCCGGAGCTTTCTTTGGCATCATCTGCGCGATGATCGCACCCAACTTTATTATCGAATTTTTGGCCAACGCCATTGCTTCTACTGCAATTTATCAGGTGGTCAAGGTCTTAAGCAAACGCGATTAATTTGACCCTGATTTTAAGGGGCGGATTTTCGCCTTTGCTGTGTTAAAATACTCGCCAATACGACAGTATTGGCTGCGTTTTGTGCCTTGCAAACCCAAAAATCCGCTCCCTTAAAATTCTTCGACCTTAAAATGAACAGAATTTTGGATGATTTTTGGTGCGGAGAAGTTTGTAAGGCTGGTGCCTACGAACCTTCGACAAGCCAAAAAGCGCTGAAATTATGTCATTTTAGGCAGGTTCGGATTAATCGTGTTTGCTTAGAGAAAAAAACAAAAAGTAAGAGGATATAAAATTGAAACGAATTGCGAGTTTTGCAGTCAATCATGATATTCTGGATCCCGGGATGTATCTTTCACGGATCGATGGGGATGCGGTGACGTATGACGTGCGGATGAAAAAGCCCAACGGCGGTGTCTATCTGGAGACCCCTGCCATGCATACCATCGAGCATCTTTTTGCTACCTATGCGCGCAACAGCAGTCTTTCGGACGGCATCTTATACGTGGGTCCTATGGGTTGCCGTACCGGTTTTTATCTTTTGGTACGGGACACCGTTTCTCATGAAGAAGCCATCCGCCTGGTGCAGGATTCCATGGCGTTTATCGCCGCCTTTGAGGGGGAGATCCCCGGCAATACCTCCATCGAGTGCGGTAACTATTTAGAGCATGATCTTCCGGGGGCCAAAAGGGAAGCAGCGGCGATGGCAGAGGTTCTTCGCGGCTGGACGTCCCCGATGCTGGAGTATAAAAAATAAGGTTTTATGCTTGAAAAGGCTTAAAATATTTTGCAAAAAATAGGAAAAGGAATTTGATAACATGGACTTTATTATTAAGGTGATCAGTGCCGTTTACGGCTTTCTCTGGAACGACCTCTTTACCATCCCCCTGCCCGGCGGCGGGACCTTGGGCTTGCCTTTGCTGGTGCTGCTTCTCATCCCGGCCGGCATCTACTTTACCATTCGGACGAAATTTTTGCCGATCCGGAAATTTCCGGAGATGCTGCGGGTCAGCATGGAAAAAGGCAATAAAGCGTCCGGTGCGCTTTCCGGCTGGCAGTCGCTGATCGTTTCTACTGCCACCCGTGTCGGCATGGGCAACCTGGTGGGCGTTGTGGCCGCCATCTCTGCCGGCGGTGCCGGTGCGGTATTTTGGATGTGGGTTACTGCCTTGATCGGCTCTGCCACCGCATTTATTGAGGGTACCATGGCGCAGCTTCATAAAGAAAAGGATCCCCTTTACGGCGGTTGGCGCGGCGGTCCGGCGCAGTATATTCATGCGACGGTGGAAAAATGGCGCAAAAAGCCCATCAAAAAGTCGGTTCTCGCCGTATTGTTTGCGATCTCCGGTCTCATTTGCTGGGGCGGTATCAGCCAGGTAATCGGCAATTCTGTGACCGAGTCCTTTAAGAATTCTTTCAATTTAGATCCCCTCTATACCTCCATTATCGTGGTGGTATTGGCGGCGATCATCGTGCTTCGTAAAAATGCCACCGTCAAGGTGCTGGACATCATGGTGCCCATCATGGCAGGTCTTTATTTCTGCTTCACGATCTTCATCATGGTGAAGAATATCGGACAGATGCCGAACGTCTTCAGCCGCATCTTCTCTGAGGCCTTCGGCCTTCGCCAGGTGGCGGCCGGCGGCTTTGGCGCGGTCTTGATGAACGGCGTTAAGCGCGGTCTTTTCTCCAATGAAGCCGGTAGCGGCTCCGCTCCTTGCGCGGCGGCTGCGGCTGAAACGGATCATCCTGTGAAGATTGGCTTTTTGCAGGCGCTGGGCGTTATCATTGATACCATCGTTATCTGCACCTGCACCGCAATGATCATGCTGCTGGTGCCCGAAGGCAAGCTGGCCGGTCTGCAGGGCATGGCTCTGCTGCAGACCTCCATGGAGCATCATTTGGGAATGTTTGGCTCGGTCTTCGTGGCCATCGTTATGTTCCTCTTCTGCTTCTCCACCTTTATCGGCGTGCTTTTCTATGCGCGCTCCAACGTGGCGTACCTCTTCGGCGATAACTGGACCTCTCAGACCATCTATAAGGTCTTTGCCCTGATCATGCTCTTTATCGGCGGCCTGGCAACCTATACCTTCGTATGGGAGTTGGG
>JAZNVY010000177.1:0-1681 GCA_045593105.1 Eubacteriales bacterium | reverse complement strand
AGGAGAAGAAGTAATGCTGAAGATCGTGGGATATTGTAGCTTTGCTTTTGCCCTTTGCTTCCTGCTTCTCCTGGCGGTATCGGCGCTCTACAACACCAAGAAAAAGAGTTTAAAGAACCGCAAGAAGATCCGGACGCGCCGCCGTGTTTACGGCGTGGCGGCAGGTTTGTTCCTGGTCTTGGGGCTGGCGTTGCAGTTTGCGACCCTTTCTGCGCCGGGCTTGGCAGAGTTTATCAGCGAGGAATCGCCGGTGGATCTTTATACCAAGGTGAAGGCAGATCAGAATAAGGCTTATAAAACCTTGCCGCAAGAGATCTTTGCGTTGGGGGATCAATATTACGTGCGATGCGTAAACGGAAAGGTTTACGGTTGGCTGGAAAAGAGCGATTCCTATAAAAAAGGACTTCTTTATAAAGAGGCGGAGCAGGTGGCCGGCGGAGAAAACCTGGTGGCGGTCTTGAAAAAAGACGGTACCCTTTCCTTGACGGGCGCCTTTGAATACCTGACCTACGAAAAGGATGATACCTATTTCGACGGAAAGAAATATGCTAAAGATTGCACCTTTGTGGATGCGACCAAGAATTCCCTCTTTTATATTGAGGATGGAGATCTTTGGTCTGCCGGCTATAACGCCTTCGGGAAGCTGGGAGACGGAACTACCCGAAATCGCTTAGAGGGTGCGATGATCCTTTCGGACTGCGCTTCGGTCTCCTCCAGCGAGACCCATACCTTGGCGGTGGATATCTTTGGCAATCTTTATGGATTTGGCGACAACAGTTATTCCGAAATGGGAAACCGCACCACCGCCCAAAGCAGTACGCCGGAGAAGCTGATGACCGGGGTCAAGCAGGCGGAGGCCGGTCGGTATTTCAGTATCGTATTGACCAAGAACGGCGAGGTCTACGGTGCCGGCCGGAACGATAAGGGACAGCTTGGAACCGGGGATAACCGCGATTATGCCACTTATAAAAAGATCATGGACGGCGTGGTCAAGATCTCTGTAAATAAAAACTCCTGCGCCGCCCTGACGGCGTCCGGCGATCTTTACGTATGGGGTGAGAACAGCGCCCATCAGCTGGGTGCCGGCGAAGAGATCATCAATACGCCGCAGAAGTTTTTGGATGCGGTCTATGACGTGGCCATGGGCGACAGCTCCATGGGAATTCTGACGCTGGGACGCGACGTGCGGGTGACCGGCAGTGCACGCCCGGAGCAGAATAATGAGTATATTCAGTCGGTTTGGGCCTTTGGTGCTACGGTTCCGGAGGATAAGATCTATCGGGAAACGGTGGTCATGCCCAGTCGTACCGAATAAAAACAAATTTTTTAAAAAAATGCTTGATTTTACGCCGGAAGTATGATAATATAACCTAAGTAATGAAGTCTGAAGCGAAAAAGAGGTGAGAACCATGAAGGAAGGGATCCATCCCAACTATGAAAAGGCAGTCGTAAAGTGTGCCTGCGGCAATACTTTTGAGACCCGCTCCACTCAGAGCGAGATCCGTGTTGAAATTTGTTCCAAGTGCCATCCTTTCTTTACTGGCAAGCAGAAGCTGGTTGATACCGGCGGTCGTGTTGACAGATTTAAGAAGAGATACAATCTGGATAAGTAATTAAAGAAGAGGAGTTTTGAAACTCCTCTTTTTTATTTGCTATTTCCTGCATTATATATTATAATGTA
>JAZNVY010000176.1:0-4828 GCA_045593105.1 Eubacteriales bacterium | reverse complement strand
TTATAGCCTGCAATAATACACATCGTAAAAAGCCTCCTTTTTAAACGCATTATAGCAAACTAATTTTGAAAACTCCATGTATAAAACCGAGATAAAATTGTATAAAAGATAGATTTAGTTTTCTTTCCGGTAAGCGGTGGGGGTGGTGCCGGTGGCTTTTTTGAAGAGTCGGCAAAAATAATGGAGATCCAAAAAACCGCAATCCTGGGCGATGGTCTGGATCTGCAGGTCGGTGGCGCGGAGAAGATGGCGTGCCTGGTCGATGCGCTTTTGGTTGACGTATTCGGTCAGGGTCTGCCCGGTCTCCGTCTTAAATCGGGCGGAAAGATAGCCGGAGCTGACGCTGATGGCGTCTGCCACCGTATTGAGCCGCAGCTCGTTTTGGAGATTGCTCTCAATAAAAAGAATAGCCTTCTGCACCGTGGGGGAGTAATTCTTGGTGGAGTGGTCGCGTACCAGCCGGCAATAGCTTTGCATCATCTCCTGCATAAAGCCGGGAATGACCGCCACGCTGCGAAGCTCTTCGATCCGCCGGGCAAAGCGGGAGGAGATCTGATCCAGGAAGACGGGGTGGACGCCGCCTGCCTCGGCGGCCTTGCGGCAGAGGGTGTTCATGATGATGCAGTAATTTTGCAGATTGCGTAAGGGGTTGTTGGAACGCTCCTCAAAGACCGAGGCGGAAAAGGCGAAGGTCATGCTTTCCGCGATCCGAAGATCCCCGTGGGAAACCGCGTCCATCATGCGGTTTTCGTATTCATAGCGCTGCTCCATGGATTGGATGCGGCTCAGATCCATTCCGTTCTGCATAATCGTCACCTTTCATCGTTTTTTATAATTATAATACACGATTTGAGCCATTTCAAGTTTTTTTCCACAAATCGACATTAAAAATATGCTATAAAACATTAAAATTGTGCTAACTGTATCAAGCCGCATCCTTTATAATAGAATTGTATTCGTTTGTGAATCAAAATCAACAAACAAAAAGAGAGGATTTTCATCATGGCTACGAATCAGAAACCCCGTAAGTTTGGCATCCGGGATTGCCTGGCTTATGCCGCCGGTGATCTTGGCTGCAACATGAGCTTTGCGCTCAAAGGTACGATGTCGATTTTCTGGACTCAGTTCATGGGAATGGATCTTTGGTATGCGCTCCTGCTGATCGTCGTGCAGGTTTGGGACGCGATCAACGACCCCCTGATCGGTTCTTTGATCGACGCTGATAAGCATCAGTATAAGAGAAATAAGTTCCTTACTTATATCTGGGCAGGCTCTATCGGTTTGATCGTGGGCGGTGCTTGCTGCTTCCTGCCCTTCCCCGGCGCGCCCGTCTGGGCAAAGGCGATCATCTTCATCGCCGGCTACGTCGTTTGGGATGCGTTCTATACCGTGGCAAACGTGCCCTACGGTTCCTTGCTCTCCTTGATCTCCAACGACGTCAAGGACCGCGCCTCCCTTTCCGCTTGGCGTTCCATCGGTTCCATCTTCGGCAATATGCTGCCGATGGTCATCCTGCCCTTCATCATCTATGATAAGGACAATAACCTGATCGGTGAGCGCGTCTTCATCGCCGCTCTGATCATGGGTATTCTGGGCTTCCTCTGCTTCCAGTTCATGATCCGCAATACCGAAGTGCGCGTGGAGCAGGATATCACCCTCAACGAAGAGACCCCCAAGTTCAACGTCCTCAAGGCCGTGGGCAACTTCATGAAGAACCGCCCTGCCATCGGTGCTACCGTTGCTGCCATGGGTATGTTCATCGGTATGCAGGGTGCTACCACCGCCGTTACCGTCATCTTCCAGTCCTACTTCAAGAACGTGCAGATCTCCGGTATCGTGCAGCTCTTTGCCATGATCCCCATCGTGGTCTTTACTCCGCTGGCGCGTAATATGGTTGCCAAGTTCGGTAAAAAGGAACTGGCTACCTTTGGCTCCATCTGCGCCATCGTAGCAGGCCTCGGCCTCTTCATCATCCTGCCTGATAATACCGGTCTGGATCTCATCATCTATATCCTTTGCCAGCTGGTCTTCTCTTTGGGCATGGGAATCTATTCCACCGTATCCTGGGCGATGATGGGCGATGCTATCGACTATAACGAATGGAAGACCGGCACCCGCGAAGAGGGTACCGTCTATTCTCTCCATTCCTTCTTCCGTAAGCTGGCGCAGGGCGTCGGCCCCGCGCTGATCCTCGTCGTCATGGTCGCTTTGGGCTACGTGGGCGAAAACGAAGGCAACCAGGTTTGGGAAGTCGCTGTCCGGATGCGTTATCTGGTCGCCGGCACCTTCCTCTTCTCCGGTGTGATGCAGTATGTGGGTCTCGGCCTCATCTACAATCTGGATAAGAAGAAGCTGGCTGAAATGAACGAAGCTCTGGGCAGAGAATAATGCTGCATAAAAAGGATGCCCGATGGGGGCATCCTTTTTAAAAGTTTATAGATTTTTCATAGGTTTCTGTTGTATAATAGAAAAAAATAATTTGGAGGAAAAGTATGAGAACTGTTTTAAATCTCAATCATAAGTGGGCTTTCACCAAAATGCTGGCGGAAGTCCCTGCGGCATACGACAGCAAGTGGGATTTCGTCAACCTGCCCCATTGCTGGAACGCCATCGACGGTCAGGACGGCGATAACGATTATTTCCGCGGCACCGGCTATTATGGCAAGACCCTGCATAAGGCAGACCTGCCCGAGGCGGATCGCTATTACCTGGAACTCCGGGGCGCGAACTCTTCTGCCGACGTTTATCTCAACGGCAAGAAGCTGGCGCATCACGACGGCGGTTATTCTACCTGGCGCGTGGATCTGACCGAGGCGCTGGAGGCGATCAACACCCTCATCATCGCGGTGGATAACGCCCCCAACGAGACGGTCTATCCCCAGATGGCAGACTTCACCTTCTACGGCGGTCTGTATCGGGACGTTAATCTGATCTGTGTCAGCGAGTCCCATTTCGATCTGGACTATTACGGTACTCCCGGTCTGAAGGTCACCCCCACCATTGAAGGCAAGGATGCCAAGGTGGAGATCGAGGCCTACGTCACCAATAGCAAGATGGGTCAGTCCCTCCGCTACGTCATCGAGGATAAAGAGGGCAAGACCGTCGCCGAGACGACCATCGACGATACCAAGGCAGAACTGACCATTGCCGACGTCACCCTCTGGCACGGCAGAAAGAGCCCCTATCTCTACACCGCGAAGATCGAGCTGCTGGAGGATGGCGCCGTTTTGGATGCCGTTTCCACCCGGTTCGGCTGCCGTACCTTTAAGATCGATCCTGATAACGGCTTTATCCTCAACGGTGAGGAGTATCCCCTGCGCGGTGTTTCCCGTCACCAGGATCGTTGGCAGAAGGGTAACGCCCTCTCCAAGGAAGATCATAAGGAGGATATCGAGCTGATCTATGAGATGGGTGCCACCACCATCCGGTTGGCGCACTATCAGCACGACCAGTATTTCTATGACCTCTGCGATGAGTACGGTCTGGTCATCTGGGCGGAGATTCCCTATATCTCCAAGCATATGCCCACCGGCCGGGAAAATACCATCTCTCAAATGAAGGAACTCATCACCCAGAATTATAACCATCCCTCCATCGTAGTGTGGGGTCTTTCCAACGAGATCGGCATCGGCGGTTCCGATGAGGATCTTTTGGAGAACCATCGTATCCTCAACGATATGTGTCATGAGATGGATCAGACCCGTCTGACTACCATTGCGGCGGTCTCCATGTGTAAGATGGATGATCCCTATCCCCAGATCCCCGACGTGGTCTCCTATAACCATTACTTCGGTTGGTACGGCGGCGAGACCGAGATGTCCGGCCCCTGGTTCGATAAGTTCCACGCCATGCATCCCACCATCCCCATCGGCTGCTCCGAGTACGGCTGTGAGGCGCTGGATTGGCATACCTCCGATCCCCGTCAGGGCGATTATACCGAGGAATACCAGGCTTATTACCATGAGGAACTGATCAAGCAGTTCTTCAGCCGGAAATATATGTGGGCGACCCACGTTTGGAATATGTTCGACTTCGGCGCCGACGCCCGGAATGAGGGCGGCGAGAACGGTCAGAACCATAAGGGTCTCGTCACCATCGCCCGTAAGTATAAGAAGGACTCTTTCTACGCTTATAAGGCATGGCTCTCCAATGATCCCTTTGTCCATCTCTGCGGCAAGCGGTACGTGGATCGGGTGGAGGACGTGACCAAGGTGACCGTCTATTCCAACCTGCCGGAAGTGGAACTTTTTGCAAACGGCGTCTCTTTGGGCAAAAAATCGAGCGCTGAGCACTTTTTCTACTTCGACGTCCCCAATGTCGGCGAGACCAAGTTAGTGGCCGTAGCCGGCGATTTTAAGGACGAGAGCACCATCCGCAAGGTAGAGACCTTCAATGAGAAGTATCGCCTGCAGGAAAAGGGCGCGATCCTCAACTGGTTTGATATCGACGCGCCCGAGGGCTATCTCTCTCTGAATGATAAGATGAGCGACGTCATCAGCACCATGCAGGGTAAGATGCTCTTCATGGGAATGTTCGCCAAGATGATGGGCGGCAAGGGCAAGAAGGACGGCAAGGTGGAAGCCATGGGCTTCGAGGTCGGTCCCGAAATGATGAGCATGATGGGCGGCTTCACCGTTCTGCGGCTCTTCACCCTGATGGGCGGCATGATGGATATGAAGTTCACCAAGGAGCAGCTTCTGGACATCAACGCAAAGCTTAACAAGATCAAGCGCCCCAAAAAGAAATAAAAGACATGCCCAAAATGTCCCCGACCGCAGATGAATAAAAAGATTTCTGCTATCCGTCAAAATGACCGCTCGGCGTATCA
>JAZNVY010000175.1:0-2412 GCA_045593105.1 Eubacteriales bacterium | reverse complement strand
GCGGAGGAGATGGTGCGCTTGGGCTTTACGACTGCAGAGCAAAATGCGGAGTATCTTAGCCGGTTTAGCGAGGTATCGACCGGTCAGGGTGTTTTTTCCGAGCTTTCCTTGGAAGAGATCTATCGGCAGATTACCGCCATTCGCTTGGAAGTATTTGGCGCAGAGGCGATGGAACGGATGCGTGCGCACCAGATAAAAAAAGGCGCCGCATTTGCGCCGACTGCGATTGATCAGCGTGCAAAGATCGAGGCACGGCTTTCGGAGTGCGAGGCAGTGATGATCGCCCTTTGCGAGGCGGAATTCTATGGCTTGATGCAAGAGGATCTGCGCAAAGCAGAGGGAAAAAACGTCTATTTTTTGGTCAGCCGGGAGCCCGGTCAGGTTTTACCGACCCGGGAGGTCTTACCGGCTGGCTATCGCTTTCTGGAAACGGATCTGCAAAATGGAATTCAGTACGATGCGGAGCTGCAAGCTGAGATCGACGGCGGAAAAGCCTGTCTTTTGGTCTATGGCGAGGAGGGGCTGCTGAATTGCAGAGGTCTTCTGCTGGATGCGGCGGTCTATGCCGTTGCCCGAGGGTATCAGAGCCGGGCGGTACTCAACCAAATGAACGGAGAGCCGGCTTGCGCAGTCTTCATTCCTGCCGGTTTTGATATTTCTAAATGGGTGCGGATCACTTCGACCACCCGGATCTCTTACTGGCATTTGGCGCAGCTTTGGGAGGATTTCGGCGATGCGGTCTATCGCTGTACGCCGGTGGAGCTCTATCAGAAATATCCGCAGTATTTTATGGATATTTATCAAAGTAGCGCGCGGTTTCACGATTGGGGCATCCCCATGCAGCCCCCAAAGGATATGGAGGATTTTGATCATCTGCGTGATCAAGCCATCAAGGCGTATCTGGACGGTTTTCAAAACATTCAGTATCACTCCGCTTATTTCGACGAGAATTTAGAGGAGCAAGCCATCTGCCGGGACAGCAGTCAACCGCAACCCGGAATTTTGGTGCAGGCGGTGCGCGTGAAAAAGGCGCGGATGGCGCGGGTCCTGGCCTGCGAAAAAGGGCAGGGGCTTCGGCAGATGTTTGAGAAGATGGGCGAAAAAGGGGTCGGCGTGGTGTCCAATTTCCTCTTTTTCCTGACGGCTCGGCTGGCGAACCTCTATAATACTTTACGGAACGACCGTCCCTTAGAGCAGGCGGACGTAGCCGCCGGTCATCTGGACTATATGCTCTATGAACGGGACGGAAAGCGGATCGAGACCTTTCCGCTCTTCCGCAAAACCTGCTTGGCTATGAAGGAAAACGGGGAGTTTCTCTTCTTTAATTTCCGGCTGGGCGGCGGTACTTTAACGTTAGGGGAAACTGCTGTTTCCTGGTCGGCAGATCAGGTGGACTCCGAAGTGTTGACTGCCCCGGTCTGCGTTTTGACTCCTTATGCATCCCTGCCGGATGAGGAGGCGGATTCTTCCGTCTACCGCAGAATGGTGGGCGAGGGACGGGTCAACATCGTCATTTTGCAGGATAAGATCACCTGTATCCGCAAGGGGGACGTGGTTCTGCCGGGAATCGGCGTGGTGGTTTCCCTTGAGCAGTCTTTGGGTGAAAAGATTCTGGAAAAGCTTTCCTTGCCGGAGTTGCAGGATGGCTATTTTGATACAAGTAAGCTGGATTTTTCCGTCTTGCTGGATGCGCCTGCTGAAATTGATCCCGAGATCTGGAAAACGGTCCGCTGGGCTTATGGCGGCGGTCTTTCCTTGATCCTGGATGGCGTGAGTCTCAGCGATGGCGACGAACAAGCAACGGAGGAATGGTTCCGCAAGGAGGGGTGGATGTCGCCCCTTTCCCGGCAGACCCAGGAGTCCAGTCTGCATACCATGGTCAAGCATCCCCGTACCGCCATCGGTACCACCAAGGACGGCGACCTGGTGATCTTAGTCTATTCCGGACGCACCTGGCGGTCGACCGGTGCGGATTATCGGGAGATGATCACCATTGCCCGAACGCTCTTCCCAGACGTTCATATTCTTATGAACGTGGACGGCGGCGGTTCTGCAATGCTGGGGATGGTGCAGGATGGGAAGTTTATGGAATTGAGTTGTCCTTCTTCCTCTTCGGGCAGTATCGTCGGCATGGTTCGACCTATTAATACAGTCTTTTACCTCCCGGCGGAGGAATAAAACCCGGCTCGCAATAGCGAGCCGTCAGATTGTCAAAAAAGTCCCCGGCCGCAGAAAAAAGGAAAGAATTAAAAAGATCATACCGATTTTTTAATATAAAGGCGGGAAAGAGAACCTACTCTTTCTCGTTGTTTTTTTATAAGGAAAAAATTCGCATGGGAATGCGGATTTTGATTAAAATTTTCTGCAAGTCGGATCGTAGCCATGTCGTTCTGTGAGCCAAGGAGTTGGATT
>JAZNVY010000174.1:0-1685 GCA_045593105.1 Eubacteriales bacterium | reverse complement strand
ACGAATTCGGAAACATTTTTGAGAGTCTGCCCAGCGTGTCAAAGATAAAAAATAGAGTTCTTTGACACGCTGAAAATCCTCCCGGCGAACCGGGAGGATTTGAAACTTTATGCAGCCTTTTTCTTTTGCACCATATAGATGGCGGTGAGAACGACCAAGAGCAGGAGCAGGGAGACACCCAGGATGACGAAGACGTTCTGGATAAAGCCTGCCAGCAGATAGCCGATCAAGGATACTGCGGCGACGGTGAGCACATAGGGAAGCTGAGTGGAAACATGGTTTACATGATCACTCTTGGCACCGGCGGAAGCCATGATGGTGGTATCGGAGATGGGGGAGCAATGGTCACCGCAGACCGCACCGGCCAGGCAGGCGGCGATGCAGATGACGACCATGGCAGGGATGGCGGCGCTATCGGTAACGCCGGCCAACTGACCCTCAAAGACACCGGTAACGATGGGGATCAGGATACCGAAGGTGCCCCAGGAGGTACCGGTGGCAAAGGAAAGACCGCAAGCCACCAGGAAGAGCAGAGCAGGCAGCAGGATCTGCAGTGCCTTGGCACTCTCTACCAGGGCGGCCACGTAGCCGCTGGCATCCAAAAGCCCGGTCATGGATTTCAGACCCCAGGCGAAGGTCAGGATCAGGATGGCAGGAACCATCTGCTTGAAGCCCTCGGGGATGGCGGCGGTGCACTCCTTGAAGGAAAGCACGCGGCGGCACATAAAGTAGATCATATTCAAGATCAAAGCGGCGATGGAGCCGACAGCCAGACCATAGGCGGCATCGCAGTTGGCAAAGGAATTGATAAAGCTTTCGCCGGAGAAGAAGCCGCCGGTATAGACCATCCCTGCTACGCAGAGGATGATGAGGATGACCACCGGGATGATCAGATCCATGACCTTGCCGCGGGGATTGGATTTTTCATCCTCTTCGCCGGAGAACTGCTCACCGCCGGAGGTATGAAGATCGCCGTTTAGGGCGTTCTTCTCAAAACGTTTCATGGGACCGTAATCCATGCCGGTAAAGGCAATGAAAAGCACCATGACGATGGTCAGCAGGGCATAGAGGTTAAAGGGGATGGTCTGGATAAAGAGCGCCAGGCCGTTGACCCCCTCCACGGTGCCGGAAACGGCAGCCGCCCAGGAAGAGATGGGGGCAATAATACAGATGGGGGCGGCGGTGGCGTCGATAAGATAGGCCAGCTTTGCCCGGGAGATGCGTTGCTTATCGGTGATAGGGCGCATCACGCTACCGACGGTCAGACAGTTGAAATAGTCGTCCACAAAGATGAGGGCGCCCAGACCGAAGGTGGCCAGCTGCGCACCGCGGCGGTTTTTGATCTTGGCGGATGCCCATTCACCGTAGGCACGGCTGCCGCCGGCGTGGTTCATCATCACCACGATGGCGCCCAGCACCACCAGGAAGATCAGAATGCCGACGTTCCATTCATCTGCCAGGTTGACGATGAAGCCCTCGTGTACTACGGCGTTGAACATGGTTTCAAAGCTGAAGCCGGTCTGGCTGATGGCATAAAGCACACCGCCGGAAAGAATACCAAGGAAGAGAGAGGAATAGACCTCCTTGGTGATCAGCGCCAGTACAATGGCGATGATCGGAGGGAGCAGTGCCCAGAAGGTACCTTCGAAGAGAGAGGAATAGGTTTCTTCGGTCTCTTCTGAGCC
>JAZNVY010000173.1:0-2174 GCA_045593105.1 Eubacteriales bacterium | reverse complement strand
TATTGTTGGCGGTACTCTGGGAAAACTCCACCTTTTCCGAAAGCCAGGTTCCCCACTCGCCGTGCTTTAAAAGACTCTTTGCCTCGTAAAGCCGGCGCCCGATCTCGATGGCATAAACCAGCGCCATCGTCTGCGCCTGATGTACCAGCGTCCGGATCTCCCCGGTCACCGTCTCAATATCACGCGGCTCCTGCCGCAGTTCCATGCTGTTTTGATTTTCCATGCCCTTTTTTCTCCTTCTTTTTCAATTCTTTAAGATGGTTCAACCATTTTTCTTCAAACATTTTCACCTCCGGGGTACGGTCGCAATTCCGCAACCCCCGGTTTTGCCGGACGGTCAGATTCTTCTCATCCAGCTCCAACGTATAAAATGGAACCTCCGGCGCTTCCGCTTTTCGGATAAAGAAGATAGCAGTCCCGCCCTCGGCGTGGCGTTCACTGTAACCGGCCACGCAGTGCTCCAACTTTGCCCCTTCCGTCCGAAACTCCGTCACAGTCTTGGCAGGCCGGATCAAAAGTCCATCCGACTCATAGGCATAAGCCATCAACACGCCGAAGCGCTCTTTCATCTTCTTTTTCTTTATAGCCGATTTCTGCAATTCGAATGTCTTAGCCGCTTGATCGTGAGCAGTCTGCAGACGTTGCGGAAAATAGTCACACTCTTCTCCAAGGCGCTTCGACGTTTGAATATAATCTCTCCACGCCACGGCTCCGACGTGATCCTTCGGATATTTTCGCCTTTGTCGCTCCAAATACCGCACCACCTTCATAAGGTCCGTACTATATTCAAAAATACAATCCAAATCCCACAGACTGAAGCGACGTATACTTTCAAGTTCCTTAATATGAATGGAGATCCCCTTCGCCTTGCAATAGATCCACTTACCGAGATCCTCCGCTTTTTGCCCCATTTCGATGAACGTTTGCAATTCCTGCCCCGTCATATGGAGCATCTCCGCAGGACGAGCCTTCTTCCAATCGATGTCCTTAAGATCCTTATTGACACCCCAAGTGTTATAATAACTTCCGTGCCCTGCGCAGTCTTGGATGAGCTCATTCACCAGCTTATCCAGTCCTCTGGTCATCAGGTTCTCAATGTTCCGATGTTTTAGGTATACCTGCAAATAACTGACAGGGTATCCTCCTGGGTGCTTTTTTAGATATAGATCCAGTTTGGAATTTTCCACCTCAGTACCCAAGAGAAGCTTATTGCTAAAAGGTGGAATCGGCAGCCTCTCGTTTGCTCTCCACTTATCCTCGCATCTTGCACGTTGCTCCCAGTGGTACAGCTGCGTAGTGGAAAAATAGTTCTTTTTATACCCTGCCGCCATGATCATCTTCCGACCGACGACGAGATATGCTTCATAAGGAAGCGCTTTCACAAAGGTGTTTCCGTATTTATCGGTCCAACGCGTGATATACCACGTACAGATTGCAAAATGGCCTTCCACCTGATGATAGGTTAATGAATGAATATGTGCCAAGCATTGCGTCGCCGATGAGCCGAACTCGGATGTGTGCAGCACCTGCACAGACGCTCCGCACTCTGGACATTTACAAGAATTACGGGAATAAAAAACCTCACCCTCCGGCAATCGAATCCCTCTCTTATCCATCCCGGAGCAGGTTGCCCCTCTGATATAATCAAGATAGTAAGTCTCTCCGCAGGCAGTACAATGACACTCTGCCATTTGCACCTTTCGTTCAGTTAAAGGCTCATATACCCAAGCGCTCTTAAATACGATAGCGTCCTTTGAAAGAGCCTTTTTTAAGGGTTCATACTCCCAAAGCGACTCCGGCGGTTCTATAGGCAATTTTTCTGACCAATTGACTGTCCCATTTTCCATGCCCGATCACCTCTTATAAGAAATCCGCCAGATCCAGCACGCCGGGCTTCGCTTCCTTCGCCGGCGCGCCGCCCTTCGGTAGCCCGTAAAATTCCCGAAGAATATCCTCCGCCACGTTGGGCGGCACCACGGCGCAGGATCCCTTCTTATGCTTGTCTGCGTACGCCTTGATCTTCTTCTCCGCATCCGCGATCCCCATGCCGGAGACCGCCAGATCCTTTGCCAGCAGCTCGGCGCTGACCGGCTCCCGGCGCGCAATCTCCTTCAGCTGCTCACCTACCATCCAAGGCGCGGTATTCTCCTTGCCCAAGTCGGATCGTAGCCATG
>JAZNVY010000172.1:0-1768 GCA_045593105.1 Eubacteriales bacterium | reverse complement strand
GGAAACAATACGGTCGCTCACATCCTTGACCATACGGGTGATATAGGCCATACCCGCCTCGTCAAAATCCGCCGCGAGGAAGGCCAGTTCTACCAACAGACCCTGACGGTCACGATCCAGCAACCGCTGATACAGACCGCGGTTGAAAGCGGTCATCATCTGCTCGGGTGGCAAGGTCGCCCGTGCCTGTTTGATGTAATCGGGATGGAGAATCAGCATACCCAACAGGCTCTCCTCTGCCGCGGCGGCGCGCTCAAACTTCACCGCGTCGGGGTTGACCGACTGCATCTCCCGCTTTTCCTGGCGGATGAGATTGGGAAGCTGCTGCTTGACCTCCTGCCGCTGTTTTTTGCGGCGGTTGCGCTCAATCTCCTGCAGGATGGCGTCCTTGGACACACTCAAAATCTCGCTGAGCCGACCGGCATAGAGGTCACGCTCTACGGGGCTATCCAGCGCCGCCAGCAAGGTAGCGGCCTCGTTGTAATACGCCAATTTGCCCTCAGAGGTGGAGAGATTGTGGTTACGCCCAATCTCCAATAGGCGGTGCTCCACCGCATTGGCGGCGCGATCCAACAACAGTTTGAAGGCGGCGGCGCCGTTATTTTTGATAAACTCGTCGGGGTCTTTACCATTGGGAATGGTGACCACACGGACGTCCAAACCTGTACGCCGCAGATTCTCGATGGCACGGCGGGTAGCTTTTTGACCGGCGCCGTCGGCATCAAAAATCAAATTGATGCGGTCAGCGTATCGGGCAATCAATTGCATCTGCTCCTCGGGGAAGGAGGTGCCCAGCGCCGCCACCGTATTGGTAAAGCCGGCCTGATGCATGGCAATGACGTCCATATATCCCTCGCAGAGATTCAGCTCTCTGCCAACGTTTTTGGCAAAGTTCAGAGCAAACAGGTTGCGGCTCTTGCTAAACGCCAAGGTAGATTCGGTGTTGATGTACTTGGGTTTGGAATCGTCCAGCACACGGCCGCCAAAGCCCACCACGTTGCCGCGGATATCGATGATGGGAATCATCACGCGGTTGCGGAATACGTCATAGATGCCGCCGTTGCGGCCACGGGCCGCCAAGAAAGCGGCTACCAGTTCTTCGTCCTTAAACCCTTTGGCGCGTAGCGCTTTCAACAGATAATCCCAACTCTGGGGAGCAAAGCCGAGACCGAAATGTTTAATGGTGGCATCGGTATAGCCGCGGGAGTGATAATAATCCAGCGCCACCTTGCCCTCGGGGAGATACAACGCTCTGTGGAACAGGCGCGCCGCCTCGCGGTTGGCCTCCAGAATCCGCAAACGCAAGCGGGAGACCTGATCGTTTTCGTTCTTCTGCTCCGGCATTTTCAATCCGCTGCGATCGGCCAAAAACTTCACCGCATCGATATAATCCAAGTTCTCGATCCGCTTGATGAAGGTGATGACGTCACCACCGGCACCGCAACCGAAACAATAAAAAGAATTGGTCTCGGGATAGAGATTGAACGAGGCGGTCTTTTCACCGTGGAAAGGACAAAGTCCCACCAAATTGCGGCCGCGGCGCTTAAACGCCACGTAGGAAGAGGCCACACTCTCGATATCGTTTTTGGATAATAACTCTTGAATAAAACTGTCGGGTAAGGCCATCCTGCCGCCTCCTTTCTCGGTGTTTTTATCTGGTTATACGCAGAAATTTCAAAAAAGCCTTTTTCACACGGCTCTTTTTGCCGTTTCTACAATGTTATACGCAGAAAAAAGCAAAAACCCTCTTTTTTCTTTCAAAAAAAGT
>JAZNVY010000171.1:0-1791 GCA_045593105.1 Eubacteriales bacterium | reverse complement strand
GTTATTCTTCTTATTGTGACGGAGAATCTTTGAAAATTACCCTTTCTGCAGGTCGTACTGCGGAATTCGAATTGGATACCGACCAGCCGGAGATCCAGACTGAATTTGAGCGGAAGGCGCAAACGAGTTTGCTGAAAATCTATTCCGGACAAGGCCGCAAGATCGCCGGCTATGAGATCATTCAGCATAAAAGCCGCATTACCGTCTATCTGCGTTTTTATAGCGGCGGTCTTGCCGGGAAAAGAATTGTTCTGGATGCCGGTCACGGCGGTCAGGATAGCGGTGCTTTGGGCCCCGGAGGAGTCGATTATCCGGCAGAGAGCGATCTGAATTTATTGTTGGCCTATACGTTGAAAAAAGAATTGGAACTGGCTGGGGCCGAGGTCATCATGATGCGCGCCAAGGATGAGACGGTCTCTCTTCAAAAACGGGCGGAAATGGCTTTGGAGAATACGCCGGATCTCTTTGTCTCGCTCCACCATAATGCCACCAATCAAACCTTGGACTATACTGCGGCCACCGGCGGTCTGATGCTTTATTCTTCGCCGCTATCTCAAAACTTGGCGTCGGCTTTGGCGGAGAATTTATGGGACGGAGTGGGCGAGAAGGCGGCGCGGTGCAAGCGCCAGAGCCTTTACGTTTGCCGCGAGACCCGCTATCCGGCGGTTTTGGTAGAGGCCGGATATCTCTGTAATCCTTTAGAATATGAACTGCTTTGCCAAGCGGATATTGCAAAGAAAATTGCAAAGAATATTCAAAAGGGTATTCGGCACTATTTCGTTACAGTTTGTTCATGAAAAACATCGCATAAATCCTTTTCATTTCGGGATTTTCGTGGTAAAATATTTGTGATTGATTATGATTTAAGGAGCAAGGTATGGAATTTATTCAGCAGTCCCCCAAAAATGGCGTACTCTGTAACTATGGGATGACGGAGCATTTCAAGACCGGTTATCTGGCGGTGGATTTTGTCATGCCGCTGACGGTGGAAAACGCCAGCGCCATGTCGCTGCTGGCAGGCGTGATCAGCAGAGGATGCGCAACTTATCCCGAAATGGATCGGATCAGCCGTTTTCTGGCAGAAAACTACGGTGCATCTTTTACGATCCAGGCAAGTAAAGCCGGTGAGCTGGAGATCCTGACCTTTGCTTCCACCTTTTTGGATAATGAATATGCTATCGACGGTGAGGATATACGGGGCGCGATTATGGGCTTTTTTAAGGAGATGATCTTCCGCCCCCTGGTTCGGGACAACGCTTTTCTGCCGGACTATGTGGTGCGGGAGCAGAATAATCTCATCGATAAGATTACCGGACTTTTCAATGATAAGCGTCTTTATTCCTTGGAGCGTTGCAAATCCTTGATGTGTGCTGATGAGGCCTTTGGGATCAACGAAATGGGAACCAAAGAAGCGGTACAGGAATTGGACGCCAAATCGCTTTATCGGTTCTTCTGCCGTCTGATGGATGAGGCTACTGTTGTGATCACCTACGTGGGAAAGGATCACGGCTACTTCCTTGATACACTATCGGAGCAGTTTTCTGCACGAAAGGGTGCAATGCCCACCACCATTGTCTGCGATGGAAGAGCGGCGGCGCAGGAGATCGTCGATTCGATGGATCTGAATCAGAGTAAGCTGAACCTTGGTTTCCGCTTGGGTAAGACCGCATTGGAGGACGGAGCGGCTTGCCGTCTTTTTAACGTCCTTTACGGTGGAAGTGCCACCTCCAAGCTCTTTATGAACGTACGGGAGCGGCTTTCCCTTTGCTATTACTGCTCCTCCAGTATTGA
>JAZNVY010000170.1:0-14468 GCA_045593105.1 Eubacteriales bacterium | reverse complement strand
AGCCAAGGAGTTGGATTGACCTGTTGTCTTCCTAAGACCGCTTGGCCTCCGACTTAAAGAGATCCAGGAAATTCAATTCTTCTTCCTGCTCTCCTTCCTCTTCCTCCGCCGGAGCAGTGCCGGGGAAGGCGAGGATCGGCTCATCCGCCATCAAACCTTTCTTGGAAGGCTCGGAAGAGGGGAAGCCGGTAGCGATAACGGTGACGATGATCTCATCGTCCAGATCGTTGTTGAGCGCCACACCCCAGATGATGTTGGCATCGGGATGCGCAGCCTGCTCAACCATCCGGCTGGCTTCATCCACCTCATCCATACCGATATCGGGAGATGCGGTGATGTTGAAGATCACGCCGGTAGCACCGTCGATAGAGGTCTCCAGCAAGGGGCTGGAGATGGCCATTGCGGCGGCATTGACCGCCTTATCCTTACCGGAAGCACGGCCGACACCCATATGCGCGTTGCCGGCATCCTTCATGATCTTATGCACGTCGGCAAAGTCCACGTTGACCAAGCCGGGGATCAAGATCAGATCGGAGATGCTCTGTACGCCCTGACGGAGCACGTCGTCTGCCACCTGGAAGGCGTTCAGCAGGGTGATCCGCTCAGCGGAAACGTCCTTCAGTTTTTCATTGGGGATAATGATCAGGCTATCCACGTGTGCGCGAAGTTTCTCGATACCGGCCTCAGCGGTCTTAAGCTTCATGCGGCCCTCAAAGCCAAAGGGCTTGGTGACGATGGCAACCGTCAGGATGCCCATATCCTTCGCAATTTCAGCCACTACCGGCGCACTGCCGGTACCGGTGCCGCCGCCCATACCGGCGGCGATGAAGACCATATCAGCCCCTCTGAGGACTGCTTCGATCTCTTCACGGCTTTCGATGGCGCTATTCTCACCAACCAGGGGATCGCTGCCTGCGCCCTTACCCTTGGTAAGCTTCTCGCCGATCTGCACCTTGATAGGAGCAGGGGAAGCGTCCAGGACGGGTTTATCGGTATTGACCACGACAAAATCCACACCCTGCACACCGGCCTTGATCATCCGATTGACTGCATTACAGCCACCGCCGCCGCAACCGATTACTTTTATATTGACGACGCCCTCGCCGCTATCTGCAAATTCAAAGCTTGCCATTTCTTTTTCCTCCTAATGTTTTTATACATATGAACCCTATGGTAGAATACTCTAATCTATATTTTAATATTAAACGGAATGAATTGCAAGTGTTTTTATTAAAATTAAAAAGAAATTCACAGAAAAATTAAAAAGGCTTACCAGTCGGTAAGCCTTTTTTTGTTAAATGCAATAAGCAACGATGCCCATCAGCTTGGCAGACTCCTTCAAGGAATCGATTTCTGCCCGTTCATGGATCGAATGAATATCATATCCATAAACACCCAGATTATCAAGGGTGGGGATCCCGGCGAGGGTCGTATAGGCGGCATCAGAGCCCCCCATTGCCATCCTGCCCGTAAGACGGGGCATTCCATTGGCTTCATAAATCTCGTTTATGGTCTCCAAAAGTTTGATATTCCGATCATTCAGCGGCATCGCCGGACGATCGCTGACCTTTTCCAGATCGCAGGTACAGCCGGGAACAAAGCTCTCTGCCGCCACCGCCTCTACTGCGTGGATCGCCTCCTCTGCCTGCTCCTGATTGGCAAAGCGAATATCCGCCAAAAAGCTGCACTCTGCCGCCACCGTATTGGCGACCGTGCCGCCTTGGATCACACCGCAATTGCAGGTCAGACCGTCTCCGTCCTTCATGGGTTCCAGCTTGAGAATTTTATGGGCTGCCTCTGCCACCGCATTGGCGCCGGTCTGGCAAAGGGAGGAATGCGCCGCTTTGCCGTGGATATTGAAACGATACCGCAGAATGCCCTTGCGGATGTATACGGCGGTTCCGACGTCTCCCCCTTCGGTATTCAAAAAGGCAATGGAATTCTTCGCCTTTTCACACATGAATTCAATGGTCTTTTTGCCGCTGGTCTTACTGCCAGTCTCCTCATCGGACTGGATGATCAGCTGCACCGGACGCCCCTTAAAGCCGCATTGATCCAAGGCATCCATTGCCATAAAGGAGGCGACGACACCGCCCTTGCAGTCCACCACGCCGGGACCATAGATATACTTCTCATCAAACCGCACCGCCGGAGAGCCGAAAAGACCCTTGGGATGCACCGTATCAATATGACCGGAGAAGGTGATTGCCGGCGCTTCCACGTCCGGATTCATGGTGATGCAGATGGCATCACCTGCCACCTCCTGCCGGGAGATTTCCACTTTCCAGCCGCGCTCCTCCGCCATACGGATGAAGTAGCGCCCCACTTCGTCTACCGCCGCCTTATCGGCAGTCGGACTCTCTAAATTACAGACGTCTTCCCAGACTTTGATATACTGTTCGTTTAATTCTTCAATTTTTTCTAAAAGCATTTTTCCCATTTTAATCACCTCAACAACCAAATTATAGCACTCTTTTGAAAAAGAAGCAAGAAAAAAGAACGACGAGAAGGAGCTTCGACTCCTTCTCGTCGTGATATTATAAAACTGTCGCAAACTTCAGTTTGTTTCGTTTTCTTCGGTCGGAGACTCTTGGGTTTCTTCTATCGGTCTTTTGGGTCTGAAATAGACCCGTTCTACGTCGGAAACGTCCACGATGGCAGACTGCCCGACGCCGTTGTCCTTGATCAGATAGGCGGCCAGCTCCAGCTTGGTATCAGTCTGATCCAACGTGCCGAAATCAATGGTCAGCTGCTCGTCGTACAGGACCTGAATATCGTACCGGGCAAAGAATTGCACCTCCCGAACTTTCTTCCAGTCCAGATCCGGATTTTTACTGAAGCCCTCGTATAAACGCTTCAAAAAGCCGGTATAATCCAATTCGCCGAAGACTGCCGTCTCCCCCACCTTCAGCTCGGTGGCGGCGATCTGGGTCAGCCGGGGAATTCCGTCCAAGGGTGACGTGATCTCCTCCCCCTCGGGTTGCTCTGCCGATTCCTCCGCCGGTTTTTCTTCCGGCTCCTCGGTTTCTTCGGTTTTCTCCGTTTTTTCCGTTTGCTCGGTCTTTTCCGGCTCCTCATCCGCAGGGATCATCCCCTCCGGCAGGTTCAAAAGCTCCAATACCCGGTATTCCTCGTTCAAAAATGCGGCTCCGGTATCCGTCTTGATCCAGACCACCGGCTGGTTTTCCACCACCTTAACGGTCAAGGTATTGGGCAGTTTTCGTTTAATAGTTACCGTCTTAACGTAGGGCAGACTTTTCATCTGGTCAATGACTTCAAATTTATCCAGGCGGAAAAGGTTTTGCCCGATCTGCAGGTCGCCGATCTCCAAACGCTCCTCGGCGGTATAGCGGTGATTGCCCTCCACCAAGATGGTTTCAGCATTGAAAAAGACGGTTACGGAAAGAATAGCCAGCGTCAGCATCATCAACACAAAAAGCAGCCCGAAAAAGACCACCTTGGCGCGCTTTTTCCGTCTTTTCTTTTTTTGATAGTAGCGTTCTACGCTATTGGCCATCTTCTCACTTCCTTATCAAATGATAGAGTTCCTTATAGATCACTTCCGAAGCCTCCGGCAACGCCAGTTCCTTGGCATGACGGCTCAGCTCTGCGCACTCTTCCGGATGCTCTTTCAAACCCAGCACCAGCTCGTAGAGCTTGCCGGCAGAAAGATCCTTCTCCTCCAAGAGAATGGCTCCGCCCCGATCCGAAAGGGAACGGGCGTTATAGTACTGATGATTATGGGTCACGTTGGGCGAGGGGATCAGAATTGCCGGTTTGCCCAGTGCGGTCAACTCTCCTAAGGTGATGGCACCGGCACGGCTGATGACTGCGTCCGCCGCCGCCAGATGATCCGGCATATCGTAAAGATACGGCTTCACCGCGATCGGACCCGTTTTTTCTACGTCGAACCCACGCTCCAACAGTTCTTCCGGCATCCATTTCCAACCCCGATCCCCGGTGGCGTGGGTATGATAAAAGTCCTTTTTCTTGGCATTTTCCGCAATAAAGTCTACCATGGCGCGGTTGACCTGCAACGCGCCCAGACTGCCGGCAAAGGAGAGCAGATAAAAAGCATCCTCCGGAAGCCCCAGTTTTTTCCGTGCCTCTTCCCTGGAGGTGGAAAGGATCTCCTCCCGCAAGGGGTTGCCGGAGAGGATCATCTTTTTGGTCTTGCCGAAATATTGCTCACTGCCGGGAAAACTGATAAAGACGATATCGGCTTTCCGCGCCAGCATCTTGCTGGTGATACCGGGATAGGCGTTTTGCTCATGAATGCAGGTAGGGATTCCTAAACTTTGCGCCGCCGAAACCACCGGACCGGATACGTAGCCGCCGGTCCCGATGACCACGTCCGGCTTGAACTCCCGGATCAAGGCCTTACAATCGGATTTTGCTTTTAAGTACAGCTGGATGGTCTTGAAGTTATCCAGCGTCAGTTTGCGGCGAAAGCCTTGGGTCTTAACGGCTTTAAAGGCAAACCCGGCCTTTTGCACCAAAGTCTCCTCGATCTTGCCGGAATTTCCTACGAAAAGGATCTCCGCATCCTTGTTTTTTGCTTTTATAATACTGGCAATAGCGATGGCAGGGTTGCAATGCCCGGCCGTTCCGCCGCCTGCTAAGATCACTCTCATTCCTTCGTCTCCATTCTCGAATACCGGGAAACCGCCAGGACGATTCCCATCTCAAAAAGCAGCATCACCAATGCGGTACCGCCGTAACTGAAGAACGGCAAGCTGATACCGGTGGGCGGCACCGAGTTGGTAACTACCGCAATGTTCAGCACCGTCTGGATGGCCACGCGGGAAATGATGCCCACGACTAAAAGAGAACCGAATTTATCCTTGGCGTGATAGGCAATAACAAATCCGCGCCAGATCAAAAGAACGAATAAGACGATGACCATCATGGCACCGATAAAGCCCAGCTCTTCGCAGACGATGGAAAAGATATAGTCGTTCTGCGGCTCCGGAATATAGAGATATTTCTGCCGGGACTGCCCCAGCCCCAAGCCCAAAAGACCGCCGCTGCCGATGGCATAAAGGGATTGAATGGTCTGGAACCCATCGCCGGTGGGATCGGAGAAGGGATTGAGCCAGGTGTCAATTCTGGTTTTGGCATAGGGGGTCAGGAAGGCAAAGCCTGCCAACGCCGCCACGCCGGTGGCGCCGATCCCCAAAAACTGTTTCAAATTCGAGCCGCCCACGAAGATCATCACCGCACCCACGGAGAAGATCAGAATTGCGCCGGAGATATGGGTCTCCACCGCTACAAGACCGCAGACCAGCAAAAGCACGGCGGCCGGCATGAGGATGCCCACCTTGAATTCCTTCATCCGCTTATAGTTGGCGGCCATATAGGAGGCAAAGGTCACGATAATGGCCAGTTTTCCGACCTCACTGGGCTGGAAGCGGAAGGCGCCGAAGCCCAACCACCGCCGGGCGCCGTTGACCTTAATACCAATACCCGGTACCAGTACCAGCACCAGCATCACCACCGCAATCGCCAAAAGGATCAGCGAAAAACGGCGAAGATTATGATAATCAAATTTCGGCACGAACAGCATGATCGCCACGCCGCCCACGGCGAAGATCAACTGCCGCTTGATAAAGTGATAGCTGTCGCCGTATTTGTAAAGGGCACTAACATAACTGGAGGATGCCACCATGATCAAGCCAAAGGTCAGCAGGCAGAGCACCAGGATCAAAAATACCAAGTCAATTCCGCCGGCCTCCGCCTTATTGACAAACCATTTATTCTTTTTTGGGAGCTTTTGCTTTGCCAAAGAGGCACCTCCTTTATCAAAAAATCATTTTACACGTTGAAGTAGCGATAATAGAACATTCCCCAAAGGGCCAAAAGACAGCCCACCGCGCTGATGGCGGTAAAGACCGCAACGATCTTATTTTCCGACCAGCCGCACATCTCAAAATGATGATGGATCGGGGTCATTTTGAAGATCCGCTTGCCGTGGGTCAGCTTATAAAAGCCCACCTGCAATACGACGGAAAGACCCTCCAAAAGATACATGACACCGCCGATGATAATGAAATACGGCATATCGTACGCCATGGCAAGCGCCACGATGGCCGCCCCCAAAAAGAGGGAGCCGGTATCCCCCATAAAGACCTTGGCAGGATGGAAATTATAGACTAAAAAGGCCGCAAGGCCGCCGGTCAGCGCCGCCGCAAAGACGGTCACGCCGGTATTATTGATGCCGGATAAAAAGAAGCCGATGATGATGAACGAAATGGTATAGGGCAGGGAAACGCTGGTCACCAAGCCGTCCAGCCCGTCCGTCAAATTGACGGAATTGACGAAAAAGAAGATCATCGGGATCATCAAAACAAAGTAGAAGTAATATAAGTGCAGCCGCACGTTCAGATAGGGAATAAAAATCGTATCCGTAATGGTGTTGTTCACGTAGAGAGCGCCGAGAAAGAGCGCCATGATCAGCATCAAGGGCAGCGTCTTTTGCAGGACGGACAGTCCCTTGTTCCGCTTTTTGACCACCTTGATGTAGTCGTCGATAAATCCGACGACTCCGCAAAGGGTCACGAACACCAGGCAGATCAAAAGCCGCCAGTCTCCCCGGATGATCTCGCCCATCGCAATAACCAGCGTCACCACCAAGGTGGGAATGATAAAGATCAGACCGCCGATGGTGGGAGTGCCCTGCTTAGTCTCCTTATGCCAGGAGGGGCCGATATCCAGAATACTTTGCGCGCATTTCAGTCGCCGCAAAAACGGCAGGATCCAGGGCGCCAGCAAAAGCGCCAGAAAAAAGCTTGCCGCAAGCGCGGTAATGATCAGCCAGTAGTTCATTTATTTTCCCATCCTTTCCTTTAATGCCGCCGTCAGCTTATCAAAGCCCATGGAATTGGAGGCCTTGAATAAGACGGTATCGCCCGGCAGGAACAGCGTTTCCAAAGAGGGAAGCGCCGCATCCCGATCCAAAAAGTAATATTTTTCCATCTGTTCGGGCAGGGCGTCGTAAAGGATCTTTGCCCGGTTGCCGATGGCACCCACCGCGTCGATCTTCAGCGCGGCGCATTGCGCCGCCACCTCTTGATGCCCCTGCTTTTCATAAGCGCCCAGCTCCAGCATATCTCCTAAGACCGCGATCCGCCGTCCGGGCTTTGCCGCCAGCACCTTGAGGGCGGCGGCCATGGAGTCGGGAGATGCGTTATAGGTATCGTCAATGACCGTAATATCCCCGATCCGCTCGGTAAACTGCCGGCGTCCGTCTCCGGCAAAGGACTCCAAGCCCTGCTTCAAAAGCTCCGGTTCGATCCCCAGAAGATGGCCGGCGCCAAAGGCGGCGAGCGCGTTCATAATCTGATGCTCGCCCTCCACCTGCAAGGTGATATCAATAGAGCCGCCGGGATAGCAGAGGATAAAGGTACTGCCGTCCGCATCCACCGCTCTATAATCATTATGCTCCGAAAAACCGAAATAAAAGCATTGCTTTTGCGGACGCGCACCGTAAAGCAGCGGCTCATCGCCGTTCAAGAGAGCTTTTCCCTCCTCCGGCAGAGCGTCCACCAATTCTAATTTTGCCCGAGCGATATTCACCCGGCTCTTTAAAAGCTCCAGATGCGCCACGCCGATATTGGTCACCACCGCGATATCCGGAGTGATGAACTGCGTCAGATACTCGATCTGCCCTAAGCCGCGCATCCCCATCTCGATGACCGCCGCCCAATCGGTTTCTTTCACCGCAAGCCCGGTCAGCGGAACGCCTAATTCGTTATTCATATTCCCCAAGGTTCCGGAGACCTGCATGGCAGGAGCCAGCGCCGAGAGGATAAAATTTTTGGTCGTCGTCTTGCCGACGCTGCCGGTCACGCCGATCACCTTGGTCGGCAACGTTGCCAAATGGGCTTTGGCGAGCAGTCCCAAGGCAAAAAGTGCGTCTTTCACCAAAAAATAGGGCTGTTTGATCTCTTTTTCCGCCTTTTTCGTGGCCAAAAAAGCAATATTTGCGAACGTTTCCGAAAGGGCAGGGATAAAGGAGTGGCCGTCCACACGCTCTCCCTCGATGGCGACGAAGAGGCAATTCTCCTCTGCCTGCCGGGAGTCGGTAACCACCTTTTTGATCTCAAAATCCCGTTGCTGCGGCGCAAGTCCCAATGCCGCCGCAATTCTATTGATTGTCAGCATTGCTCTAAAAATTCCTTTACGATCTCATTTTCATCAAAGGGATATTTGGTCTTGCCGATAATCTGATAATCCTCATGCCCCTTTCCGGCCAAAAGGATCAAATCGTCGGGCTTTGCATTTTTGATGGCGTAGCCGATGGCTTCCTTGCGGTTTTCGATGACCGTATAAGGTACCTTGACGCCCTCAAGACCCACTAAAATATCCCGGATAATGGCGCCCGGCTCTTCCGTCCGGGGATTATCGGAGGTTACGATCAGATAATCGCTGTATTTAGCGGCCATGGCGGCCATCAAGGGGCGCTTGGTGCGATCCCGGTCGCCGCCGCAGCCGAAGAGGGTCACCACCCGACCCTTGGCGTAGGTCTTGATGGTGGTCAGAATATTCTCCAAAGCATCGGGAGTATGGGCATAGTCCAGCATCACGGAAAAGGGATAGCCCTCCGTAATGATCTCTGCCCGTCCTGCCACCTTAGGAATTCGGTTCAAGCCCTCCGCCACCTGCTCAAAGGGATAGCCGGCGGCCAACAGAACGCCTGCGGCGCAAAGGGTATTATGAACGGTAAACATTCCCGGCGTCGAGACCCGGATGGAGGCCTTTTTCTCCCCCATCTGCAGGGTATAAGAAACGCCGGAGACATCAATGGCGATATCGGTTGCCGTAAGGTCTGCCGCGCCGGCGGCGGAATAGGTCAGTCCGCCGAACCGCTCCGCAAGCTCTCTGCCTGCGGCATCGTCCAGATTAAAGACGCTTTTTTCAGCCATGGTGAACAGGCGCGCCTTTGCCTCTTTATAATTCTCCATGGTCTTATGATAGTCCAGATGATCCTGGGTCAGATTGGTAAATCCTGCCGCCTCATAGGGCAGGCTATCCACCCGCTTCTGATCCATAGCCTGGGAGGAGACCTCCATTACCACCGTCCGGACACCGGCGGTCTGCATCTCCTTCAAAAGAGTAAAGAGCTGATAGGGCTCCGGCGTGGTAAAGACAGCCGGGATGCTCTTCTCCCCGATCATATTATGCACCGTACCGATCAAGCCGGCGGTCTCTCCCAACCCGTCCAGAATACTTT
Source organism: Eubacteriales bacterium (assembly GCA_045593105.1). Classification (GTDB taxonomy): domain Bacteria; phylum Bacillota; class Clostridia; order Oscillospirales; family QAKW01; genus QAKW01. Next base: position 5,236 of record JAZNVY010000170.1, on the reverse strand, counting down.
TGATAAACTGGGTGGTGGAGGTCTTGCCGTTGGTACCGGTCACCGCTAAAAACTTCATTTCACGCTCGGGATGGCCGAAATAATTGGCGCAGACCACCTGGAACGCCCAGCGGGTGGAGGGGGTCAGAACCTCCGGCACGCCGGCATCCACCGAACGCTCCGCCAATACGACTGCCGCGCCGTTGGCCGCCGCTTTTTTGGCATAATCATGACCATCCACCTGCTCTCCGGGGATGGCGGCAAACAGCCAGCCCTCCTTGACCTCACGGGAATCGCAGGTGATGCCTGCGATCTCCCGATCCTCATAGGTATTTAAGAGTTCCAGACCCTTCAAAAGTTCAGACAATAACATGCTGACACCTCGATTACATACTTGATACGCCTTCCGAGCTATTCGTTCGGATGGTCACCACAGCGCCCTCTGCCACCACCGTGCCGGCCGCCGGGGACTGGGAAATGACCAGAACGTCCGTCCCGGAATTGAAGTTTCCGACCACCCGGACGTTCAAGCCGGATTGCTTGATCCGATTGGTGGCACCTGCTACGGAATAATCCACCAGATTGGGAACGGTAATATTCTTAGAGGGTTTAGAGTCGCCGGTATAAAGGATCACCGTACCGCTCTGGGGCATGGTGGAGCCGGCTTCCGGCATCTGCGCCACGACGGTATCGCCGTTGCCCTTCACCTTATACTTGATTTCTTCGGCGATCAGATTCTTTTCTGCCTCCTCCAAGGTCTGATCCATATAGGAGGGGATGGCAATATCCAAGGTTGCCAGTTCTTCCTCGGTATACTGGGGCTGAACACCCAGATAGGGCAGGATATCGCCAAGAATATCGCCTGCCACAGGAGCGGCAATGATACCGCCGTAGATCTCGCCGGCACTGGGGGTATCCAGCATGACCAGAATGGCATATTCCGGATCGTCTGCCGGGGCAAATCCGATAAAGGAGGAGATATAATTCTTGATACCGGTGGCGACGTAATCGTCGATCTTCTCGGAAGTACCGGTCTTACCTGCTACCCGATAGCCTTTTACGTAGGCGTTCTTACCGGAACCGACGGTAACGACCTCTTCCAAAAGATCACAGACCAGAGCGCTGGTCTCTGCCGAGATGACCTGCCGCTTTTGCGCACCCTCAAAGCTTTTTACCACCTTTTCGGTGCCGTCCTCCTGGGTCTCGGTGATCTCCTTGACCACGTGGGGGGTGATCAGCTTACCGCCGTTGGAGGCGGGCGCCACGGCAGGGATCATCTGCAGCGGCGTGATCTTAAAGTTCTGACCGAAGGATGCGGTCGCCAATTCCACCTCCTGGAAGGTAGTAAACCAAATGCCGCTGGCCTCACCGTTGAGGTCCACGCCGGTCTTTTCGGTCAGACCGAAGTTTTTGAAGTACTGATAGAATTTCTCCGTACCCATCTTGGCGCCGATGGTAATAAACGCCGGGTTACAGGAATTTTGGATCGCCTTGGAAAGGGTCTGATGCCCGTGACCGCCGGACTTCCAGCACCGAATGGTACGGTCTGCCACCCGGATATAGCCGGGACAGCTGAAGGTATCGTTTAAGGTCACCAGTCCCTCCTCCATCGCCATGGAAAGGGTCACGATCTTAAAGGTAGAGCCGGGCATATAGGTATCCACGATACACTTATTACGCCAGATCTTATTGCGATAGCTGGTGGTCTCCTTTTCCAGCTCCTCACCGGTCAGGGCAGCAAGGCTTTCCTGCACCACCTGGTCGGTGATGGTATAGTACTGATTGGGATCGTAATTGGGCAAGGACGCCATGCCCAAGACCTCGCCGGTCTTGACATTCATGACGATGCCGGCGGCACCCTCTAAGCACTTTTGCTCGATCCGGGCTTCCTGAAGATGCTTTTCCAGATAGTACTGCACCGTCTCGTCGATGGTCAGCACCACGTTTTTGCCGTTTTCTGCCTCCACGTAGGTCTCATACTCAATGGGCAGCTCCGTACCCACCGCATTTTTTGCGGTGATCAGCTTACCGGAAGTTCCCTGAAGATACTCGTTATAGATAGACTCAATGCCGTCCAACCCTACGTTATCGGTGCCGGTGAAGCCCAAAATATGACAGGCCAGGCTATTATAAGGGTAATACCGCTTGGTATCCTCCACCAAATGAATGCCGCTCAAATCGTTTTCATCCACAAACGCACGCACCTTATCGGCCACATCCGACTCGATGCGACGCTTGATCAGTTCATAGTAATTATTCTTTTGGGTCTTTTTATAGACCGTTTCCTCATCCACCCCTAAGATCTCTGCCAGACCGGAGGCGATAAGGCGGCACTCGGCAACATCGTCCTTATCAATGGAGTTGGGAGCGATATACACCGTTTCCACCGGCGCCGACTTAGCCAGCGCCGTATAGTTCCGGCTATAGATGGTTCCGCGCTGAGCGTTCAGCGTGGTATCCATCGTCTGCTGACTGATGGCCTTCGTCTGATAATAACTATAATTTACGATCTGATATTTCACCAGCATTCCGGCCAACCAAAGCAACAATGCAAACGCAAAGATCGCCAGCATTACCGTACTGCGGGTCACCATTGAACGGCTCGGTCCCTTTCCCATGCGGAACTCCTTTCTCTCTTAAAATAGCGGTGTAAAATTACACCCTCGCCCAAAAACAGGCAATTTTTTTGTGCCATATAAAGTGCAAAATGAGAGTAAGAATAAATTCCCACTCTCGTTTCACTATTATTGAAGCATCAGCTCAGATATTCCAAAATGATATTAAATTCTGCCACGACGCCGTCCCACCAGCTATCGTTGGTAGGCTCATCCTTGATGATCTCCACCGTATCGTCGGTCAGCAGGTTGATGGTCTGGATCTGATAGTTCTCGATCTTGACCATGCCCAGCTCTTCGGTGGCGATCCGCTCGATCTCGTCCATAGAATTCTTGCTTTCGATGGATACCTGCAATGCACCGGTCTCCCCTTCCAGCTTGGTCAGATCTGATTTTGCCGCAAGCAGATCGCTGGAGACCTCATTGAGAGCAATATGACTGTATAAGAGATAGCCGCCGATGGCAAGGAACAGTGCCAGGCAAAGTACCGCCGACCAGCGGATCCCATGAATATTAAGTTTTCTCATAAGGACCTCCTTATTAAAACGTCTTTCTTATTTCTTTTCTGCAATACGCAGTTTTGCAGGCTTGGAGCGGTTATTCTCCGCCAGCTCTTCCTGCGACGCGGTGATCGGTTTATGGGTCACCTGCTTGATGACCGGCTTGCGTCCGCAGACGCAGACCGGAAGATTTTTATCACAAATACAACCGGATGCGAGATCCGCAAAGGTCGTCTTGACGATGCGGTCTTCTAAGGAATGGAAGGTCATGACGGCTATTCTGCCGCCGGGCTTTAACGCCGCCACCGCATCCCGGATCGCTTGCTCTAAGATCTTCAGCTCGCCGTTGACCTCGATCCGAATTGCCTGGAAGGTGCGCTTGGCAGGATGCTTATTGCCGTACCGTTCCTTGGGCGGAAAAACCTTTTCAATAATCTGAACCAATTGACCGGTGGTTTCGATGGGAGCTTCTTCCCGACGCTTACAGATCGCACCTGCGATCCGGGGCGCCATCCGCTCCTCGCCGTAACGGTATAAAATATCGGTCAGCTGCTCTTTGGAATAGGTGTTGACGACTTGGTAGGCATCCAAAGCGCTTTCCCGATCCATCCGCATATCCAGCGGTGCATCAAACCGATAGGAAAAACCACGGCTTTCTTCGTCCAGCTGGAAGCTGGATACGCCCAGGTCAAATAAAATTCCGTCGATGGCCGGGATCTCCTGCTCATCCAATACCGCGCGCAACGCGGAGAAATTGGATTTCACCGCCCGGAACCGCTCACCGAAGGGCTCCAGCCGCTTGGTGGCCGCCGCAAGGGCATCCCGATCCTGGTCGATACCGATCAGCAAGCCTTTTTCCAATCGCTGAGCGATCAGGCTGCTATGGCCGCCGCCTCCCAAGGTGGCGTCCACGTAGATGCCATCGGGATCGATGGCCAAGCCCTCGATACACTCCTGCGCCATTACACTATAATGCGAAAACTCTTTCATCAGAAGCCCAACTCATCCATGGCGGCGACGATGCTTTCACTATCCATCTTCGCTTCCATCTCAGCATAGCGCTCGGGAGACCAGATCTCTACCCGATTGCCGTTGCCGATAATGACGGCCTTACCCTCGATGGCTGCCAACTCACGCAGCTTGATAGGCAACTGAATTCGTCCCTGCTTATCGGGAGCCACGTCCTTTTTATGGGCGTTAAAGAAAAGGGATACGCCCCGTCCTTTAGACATCGGCATGGCGGCCAGCTTATTTTGCAGCTCCAACCATGCTTCCCGAGTCAGCACGTACACGCAATCATCCAGGCCACGGGTCAGCACCAGATCGCCGCCCATCAGCTCTTTGAATTCTTTCGGCAGGATCGCCCGGCCTTTTTCGTCTACGAAATTTTCGTAGTAGCCTGTCAGATAAACCATGTACACACCTCCTCTCGATTTTTTACCCACTCAATGTACACTAAGTACCCATTTAGACTCCACTTGATTTAAATTATATCAAATTATCAGGAAAATGCAATAGTTTTTTCGCAAAAAGATAAAAAATTAAGAAATAAAAAAAACACCCCAAAAATGGGGTGTTTTAAGGTGTTTCTTCCTATTAAATTAAAGTTTTAAGTCGCCCTCTTTGATCCAGCCCAGCTTACGGAGCAGCAGTCCGCCCAGCCAGGTGAGGACTGCCGGGAGCACGAAGCAGATCAGCGCAAGACCGATCCAATCAAAGGCCGTGATGGGATTTCCGCTCTCCACCCAGCCGGTATAGACACCGATCTGACCCACCAGACCGCAGGTACCCATACCGGAGGAAACTGCCGGACCGTTCATTTCCAGCTTAAAGAGACAGGTGGCCAGAGGGCCGGTGATAGCGGAAGTAACGATGGGCGGGATCCAGACCTTGGGGTTCCGGACGATATTTCCCATCTGGAGCATGGAGGTTCCCAAGCCCTGGGAAACCAGTCCGCCCCAGCGATTTTCGCGGAAGCTCATGACGGCGAAGCCTACCATCTGAGCACAGCAGCCGGCTACCGCCGCTCCGCCTGCCAGACCGGTCAGACCCAGCGCCGCACAGATGGCGGCAGAGGAAATGGGCAGGGTCAGCGCAATACCCACCAAAACCGATACCACGATACCCATCAGCAAGGGCTGC
>JAZNVY010000169.1:0-7403 GCA_045593105.1 Eubacteriales bacterium | reverse complement strand
ATTAAAAGATGCAGACGGCGGCAACGCCAAGGATGCGCTGACGGTGCCGGAAGTGGCGGTGCTGGTCAAAAACAGCGTGGTGGAGATCACTACCGAGCAGATCGTCACCGGCTCCTTTATGCAGCAGTACGTCAGCGAGGGCGCCGGTAGCGGCGTTATCATTACCGCAGACGGCTATATCGTCACCAATCACCACGTCATCGATGGCGCTACCAATATCAACGTCCGTCTGGCAAACGGCACCGAGTATGCCGCCAAGCTCATCGGCAGCGATGCCAAGAGCGATCTGGCGGTGATCAAGGTGGAAGCCACCGAGCTGACTCCTGCCGCCTACGGCAGCTCTGCCGAGCTGAAGGTGGGCGAGACGGTGGTGGCAGTCGGCAACCCCTTGGGTGAGCTGGGCGGCACCGTGACGAGCGGTATCATCAGTGCCCTGGATCGTGAAATTACCATTGATAACACCACCATGCGTCTTTTGCAGACCGATACCGCCATCAACCCCGGTAACTCCGGCGGCGGTATGTTCAATACCAGCGGTCAGCTGGTGGGGGTCGTCAACGCCAAGTCTGCCGGTGCGGAGATCGAGGGCCTCGGCTTTGCCATTCCCATGGATACCGCCGCAAAGGTGATCGAGGATCTTCTGAAGGTGGGCTACGTGACCGGCCGCGTGGATCCCGGCTTTACCTTTGTGGAGGTCAACGACGCCATGACGGCGATGATGTATCGAGTCAGCGAGATGGGACTTTATATTTCCGCCGTCGGCACCGATTCGGATGCGGCGAAGGCCGGCTTCCGGTCCGGGGACTACGTGGTCTCCGTGGAGGGCACCAAGGTCAAGACCGAGGCAGAGGCGAACGCCATCATCGACGCCAAAAAGGTGGGTGAAAAGCTGACCATGGTCATCAAGAGAAACGGAACGGAGCAGACCCTGACCCTGGCCCTCAGCGAGTATACCCCCTCTGCCGAGGACAAGAAACCGCAGCCTCAGCAGCAGACTCAGACTGTTCCCAATTTCGGCAGTATCTTTGGTTTTTAATTGAATAAAAAAGGACTTCCACCCTTGGGTGAAAGTCCTTTTTGTTGTTGAAAAGGGTAGATTTTTGGGGGATTTGAACCAAAATGAACGTGGAGTGAACGTTGTTCGAACAATGTTCTATAGAGAAAGAGAAAGAGAAAGAGATAGAGATAGAGAAAGAGATAGATATAGAAGAAGAAAAAGAAAAGAAGAGTTTTTTGTTCGAACCGACCTCAACCGTTCCAGACGTAATGAAATTTGGTGCGGAAAAGATCGTCCCGAACGCCGGGATGGACTACCTTTTCAATCTCGATCTTGCCCTGCCGGTGCAGTTCGGAGAGGACTGCCCAGGTGACGGTGTTGGACTGATTGCAGTCGGCTTCTTCGAAAAGGGCGGTAACAATCTTGCTGAAATGGTCGTTCCCCTTTTGAATTTCTGCGCTGATCTTCTCGTATGCATCGTGCCAGACCTTGGGGGTGATGGGGGCAACGGTGAAGGGAGGGTTATGAAATCTTTTTACCGTAAAGCTTTCTTTCGTCACCGTCCCTACGGAAAGTGCAGGGAGCAGGGTATAGTGCTCGGTATGATCGGCAAAGGCGATGGGCGCCGATGCCATGCAGACGCCATGGTCTGCCAACCCCACGTACATGGGGAAATTCATTCGGCACCAGTTGATAATGTCGGGGGTGGTATCGGAGAGCATCAGAACCATATTTTCACCGGTAAGCTCGTTGATACTTTTTTCCAAAGCCTCGGGAGGCTCCATCCCCTCCTCTAAAATTTTCATACTGGCAAGCTGGGCAAGGCAGTCGGTTTTTTGATAGACCTTATTGCCGTCTTTGGGGTGCTTGAGGATGAGGTCTTTGGGGATTTCCTCTTCGCTTTTCAGGAGGTAACCTGCCTTTTTGATCTTTTCCAGAACCGGCTCAAATTGCTCCTGCTGATTTCTTTCATTGCAGCAACCGTTTTGACCGTTGAGAATGAGGGCGGTTCTTACCGCGCCGTCTTTCTCGCAGGTAAAGGGGTGCGCCCAGCTATCCACCGGGACGCCGTTTGGGGTACGGCTATGAATAATACCGATGGTGCCCGGCAAGTCCATCGCGTCAGTTTCCGCCAGAAAACGGTCTAAGTTGCCGGCCAGTTTGCGGTAATAAATCTTCCCCTCGTGAAGGGTGGCGATGCCGGTAAAGCAGCCGGCATTCATTCCTTCCATCTTGCGGAGCATTTCGATCAGGAGGGGTGCTGCACGCTTGGTGCCGTTATAGCCTGCGATCATACACATGGTTTTATCCGTCCTTTCATTGTATCGTAGATCTACGGAATTGACCGGCGGTGACGCCGGTGATGGTCTTGAAGACCCTGCAAAAGGTTTTGACCTCGGTAAAGCCTACCTCGGCGGCGATCTCCTCGATGGAGAGATCGGTCTTTTTCAGCAAAGCGCAGGCGGCTTCGATGCGATGCCGGCTCAAAAGCTGCTGAAAGGTCTGACCGGTGATCTGCCGAAAGGTACGGCAGAAACTGCTGATGCTGTAGCCGCACTGCTCGGCGACCAGTTCTAAGGAAAGGGGTTCTTTGTAGTGATAGTAGATCAGCCTCAGCGCCGGATCAATGGTCGAGGTGTCCCGCTTTTCAGCGTAAGGGGCGTCTTTGGAAAAATGGAGAATGATCTCTCCGCAGAATTGATAAAAAAGCCCTTTGATGGAAAGCTCGGCAATGGGACCTTTTTCCGTTTTTATTCGGATAAGCTCTTGGATCAAATTGTACAGAGTGGGATTGGAATCGGGGGAAAGCTTGAGGATCGGATTATGACGGGCGAACTCTTCCAACGCATCAAAATATTCTGCCAAAAAGAAGGGACCGGCTCTCATGGAGACGGTACTGCTTTCGCAGTCTATTTCGATAGATTCGTGGACGTTCATCGAGCCGATGATCAAAAGGTCGCCGGCGGTCAGGTCATACCGCACCTGATCCACCAGCAGGGAATAGCGTCCCTCCAGGCAATATAAAAACTCGATCTCCGGATGATGCTGAAAACGGATCTCCCGGGAATGGCGGATCTCTCCTAAGTCATAAAAAACCTTGTTTGCAATCAGTTTTTGAAAAATCACAGTTTTTTCCTCCCGATTTTGACGTTCTCATTATAATTTAAATTTTATATTTTTGTCAATGCGTTGATAGGTTTTGGGAATTTCTTGCAAATATCGGTGGTTGTTTTGGGGTGCTCCTTACCGTAAAATGAAGGTACGAATAAGAAGGAGGACGTGCAGATGATCTATCAATTTGAAAAGCCTCGCTATGTGGAAAAGGTGGAGGGCAAGCTTCGTATGGGCGGCAAAAACCCAGACGGCGTGGAGCTCTATTCCAATAACCTCTATCTGACCCACGGCGGAAAGCCTTTTTATCCCGTGATGGGCGAGATTCAGATGGATCGGGTCAAAAGGGAGCACTGGGAGGACCGGATCGTCAAGATGAAAGCGGCAGGAATCGATACCATCGCCGGCTTTTTGTTCTGGGTCGTCCATGAATTTGAAGAAGGAAAGTTCGATTTTCGAGGCGATAAGGATATCCGCTACTTCTTAGAGCTTTGCCATAAGCACGATATGTGGGTCTCCCTCAGGATCGGACCTTGGGTCACCTGCGAACTGCTCTATGGAGGACTTCCCCATTGGATCGTGGAGAGCGGAGAATATCAATACCGCACCAACGACCCCAAATATTTGGCCAAGGTCAAGCTTTGGTATGAAAAGCTTTATGAGCAGATTTCCCCCTATCTCTATAAAAACGGCGGAAACATCTTCATGATGCAGATTGATAACGAGAAGCTGGACGATGCCGATCATCTGCAAACGTTAAAGGAACTGGCCGTGGAGGTGGGGCTGGAGGCTCCCATCTATACCATTTCCGGCTGGGGCAAAAATGGCGGTGCCCTTTTCCATGATTATGAATTCATCCCCGTCTGGGGCGGCTATCCCGACGCTCCCTTCTATACCGGCAGAAATAAGCGTCTGCCTGCAGGACATCTGGAGTTTACCAAAAACCGCAACGCTCCCGATATTGCCGACCAGGCGATCTTTAATCAGACGGATTTCCCCCCTGCCCATATCAACTATGATGAATATCCCAGCGTTTGGGCGGAGCTGGGTATCGGCGGCTGCCAGGCGAAGCATAGAAGACCCTGGCTGAAAGCGGACGATAACTACGCCATGGCGCTGACCAAGATGGGCGGCGGCATGAATGCCATCGGCTATTATATGTTCACCGGCGGCAGAAACGTGATGATCAACGGCGAGACGCTGAACCTTTGGAAATGTGCACGGGCGAAGCGGTGCTATCCCATCGTCAATTATGAGTTTACCGCCGCCATCGGGGCGTCGGGGGATCTCACCCCCACCTATCGGCGGATGAAGCTGATCAACTACTTTTTCGCAACCTACGGCGAGGGACTTTGCGAGATGCAGACGGTGCTGACCGATGAAAATAACGATCGGTATGATCTCAAGCATCTTCGTTATGCCGCCCGGTTAAATCGGGAAAACCAAGGCTATCTCTTCGTCAATAACTTTATGCACGTCTATCAAAAGGACGGCTACGACGACGTGCAGTTCAGAATGCCGGACGGCAACGTCATTCCGGAGCGTGGCGTCCATGTGCCGGAGAATTATTCCTTCATCATGCCCTATCGTATCGGGTACGGCAGTCATCTTTTGGAGTACGCCACCGTCCAGCCCTTGACCAAATGGGGAAATACCTATATCTTCGTGGCCATCCGGGGGATGGATCCCCTCTTCCAATTTGAGGGAATGGAGCCCATCACCGCCGAGATCGGCAAGTATAACGGCTTCACTTTGGGCGAGGATCACTTTATCGTCCTGACCCGGGAAGAAGCGGAGCGGATCTGTGTCTTTACCGATGGGCTTTATTTGGGCGACGGCTGCGATCTTCTGGAAACCAAAGAGGGGATCACCGCCGCAGGTCTCAAGAGCTATGCTTATTGGCATTTAGAGGATGATGAATGGATCTATAATCGGGTAAACAGAGAAATCCCCATGGCAAAAGCGAGCTGGGAAGAGATCGAGGATCCCGGTCTGGATCGTAAGTTCTTCTATGAACTGCAGGCCTTTGCAGGGGACGGCGAGTCCTGCGATTATATCCCGGATTGGCCGTTAAAATTCTATCGGGTCAAGGTGGAGGGCGCAAACGGTTACGTCCATATCCGCTATAGCGGCGATAGCGCCCAGCTTTACTGCGACGGCGTCCTCACCGACGATAATTTCTTTATGAACGGCGATTGGATCGTCCAGGCCGACCTGATGGACGGCAAGGATTGTATCGTTGTCATTGCAGAGTATCAGCATAATATTTACGTTGAAGTAGAGCCTCGGAGCGATCATGAGCTCCATGAAGTTGCGGTTACCGCAGAATAAGGAGATAAAAATGCAAAAACATCGTTTTTCAATCATGGTCAATTGCTATATACCGGATGAGACGGCAATGACCGATCAGGTGCAGGATTTCGAAGAATGTTACGAGGATCACGGCTTTATCATACTGCCCGATCAGTATAGTGAGGACGGAGCGCCCACCCGGCTGGTCATCAACTGCCATGGTGCCGGCGGATGGGTGATGGCAGACGATGCCGTGGTGGAGCATTCCAATCTGACTCAGTATCTGGTGGCAAACGGCTATGCGGTGATGGACGTCAACGGTCTGCCCGAGGAATATGCGGCAAAGCTGGGCGTTGATATCCGCTATAATATAGGCAGCCCTATTGCGGTCAGAAGCTACGTGAAGGCCTATCATTACTGTATGGAGCATTTTAATCTATATCCCGAGGTCTTCATTCAAGGCGGCTCCATGGGGGGCTTGAGCGGTGCTAATCTGGTGCTCAGCGGCTGTATTCCCGTTATTGCACACAGTGCTTTCTGTCCTCTGCTGGATCCTTATAACGGACTCTTTTTGCGCCAAACGAAGAAGGGACTTGGCAAGGATGCCATCTGCAAGCTCTATCGGTTTGAAAAAGACGAAAACGGCGAATATATTTACGATGAGAGAAAACTCAAAGGCTTTGATCCCTTCCGCAATCAAAAGGCGGCGTGCTATCCCGTGCCGGTCAAGTTCTGGCATTGCGTCGACGATCACGTGGTGGATTTTGAGATCACCCAAAAATTTGTCGACCGTATCAAAGAAAACGGCGGCATCGCTTATCTGCGCGCCTTGCCCTATGGGAAGCACGGCCCCAAAAACGTAGGCACCGTGCAAAACCCTTGCGGTAATACGAAATTCGGCGATGAGGAGATCGAGATTACTCCGGCGGTGGAAGAGGCCTTCATCTGGATCAGAAATTTCAGCTGAAGGCGGCCGAATAATACCGCTTGTTGAATCGAAAATTTCGTGTTATAATTATTTTCGTTATAAGGAGGATTGGGTATATGCAAGTACATCGTTTTTCAATTTCGGTCAATTGTTATCTGCCGGACGAAACTGCGGTGACCGATCAGGTGCAGGATTTCGAAGAATGTTACGACGATCGGGGTTTTATCATTTTGCCCGATCAGTATAGCGAGGACGGCGCCCCCACACGGCTGGTCATCATCTGCCACGGTGCAGGCGGCTGTGTTTCGGTGGATGACGCCCAAGTGGAGCACTCCAATTTCACCCAGTATCTGGTGGCAAACGGCTACGCGGTGATGGATGTCAACGGTCTGCCCGATGAATATGCGGCGAAGCACGGCATTGATATCCGCAATAATATCGGTAGCCCGATTGCAGTCAGAAGTTATGTCAAAGCCTATCATTATTGTATAAAGAATTTCAATCTGGATCCGCAGGTATTCGTCCACGGCGGCTCCATGGGGGGGATCAGCAGTACCAATCTGGTGCTCAGCGGCAGTATTCCCGTCATTGCGCACAGCGCCTTTTGCCCTGTGCTGGATACCTACAATGAGATCTTTTTGCACCCCTGGTCCAAGGGGCTTCCCAAGGAAGCCTTGGGCAAGATCTATAAGCTGGAAAAGGACGAAAACGGCGAATATATTTACGATGAGAAAAAGATTGCCGGCTTTAATCCGGCGCGCAATCAAAAGGCGGCGTGCTATCCCGTACCGGTCAAGTTCTGGCATTGTGTCGACGACCACGTGGTGTCCTTTGCGGTGACCGAAAAATTCGTGGGCCGCATTAAAGAACACGGCGGTACCGCATATCTGCGCCCTTTCCCCTATGGGAAGCACGGCCCTAAAAACGTAGGTACCGTGCCAAAGCCTTGCGGTGACACCAAATTCGGCGATGAGGAGATCGAAATTACTCCTGCGGTAGAGGAAGCGTTTATCTGGATCAGAAACTTTAGTTAAAAAATGCCGATGGCTTAGGCCATCGGCAATTTTTTTAACC
>JAZNVY010000168.1:0-3742 GCA_045593105.1 Eubacteriales bacterium | reverse complement strand
TGTTTTTTATGCAATTAAAAGGAAGTAAGACCGAAGCCAATCTGATGGCTGCCTTTGCCGGCGAGTCCCAGGCGCGCAATAAATATACCTACTATGCCGCCAAGGCAAAGCAGGACGGCTATCAGCAGATCGGCGCGTTTTTTGAAGAGACGGCGCAAAACGAAAAGGAGCACGCAGAGATCTGGTTCAACCTGCTCTCCGGCGGTGCCGCCGCCACCAATCTCAATCTGGAGGACGCCGCCAAGGGCGAAAACTTTGAATGGACCGATATGTACCCCACCTTTGCCAAAGAAGCCAGGGAGGAGGGCTTTACCGAGATCGCCTATCTTTTTGATGCGGTGGCCGCCATCGAAAAAGAGCACGAAGAACGCTTCATGAAACTAAAAACCAACCTGGACGATAAGCTGGTCTTTGAAAGAGGCGAAAGCGTCGTCTGGATCTGCCGCAACTGCGGTCATATCCACGAGGGCACCTCAGCACCTCAACGCTGTCCCGTCTGCAAAAAGCCCCAGGACTATTTCATGCTGAAAAACGAAAACTATTAATGCAAAAAGGTCTGCCGACGGCAGACCTTTTATTGTTTAGTCATTGACTTTTATAAAAAAAATCGGTATGATAAGTACAAAAAAAGAAAAGGAGATCTTCTATGCGTATTACATTTTTCGGTTCATCCTCCGGTTCTCCCGGCCCTAATATGAAGTGCTCCTGCACCCTTATTGAGATCGGGGAAAAGAAGTATATCATTGACCTTGGCACCATCCTCATTGAGCAGCTCGCCAACCGCAACATCAATATTGCGGAGATCAATGCATTATTCGTTACGCACATGCACCGGGATCATACCGACGGCCTGCCCTCTTACTATCTGCGTTTACATAGCCCCTATGGCAAGCTTGCCGATCCCGATATTTTTCTGCCCGGTCCCATCGACCCCATCATCGACGCGCTGAAGGCCTGGCGCTTGTGCAACGGTGCAACGCCGGAATCCGTCTTCTGCCCCATCAAATTCCATGAAGTGCAGGAAGGCGAAATCTTCAACGACGGCACCTTAAAGGTCACCGCGCTGCCCACCAAGCATTCTGAGGTCTTGAATTGCTATTCCTATCTCTTAGAAGCGGAAGGGAAGAGGGTCTTCTTCTCCGGAGACTTCAACCGTCAGCCGGACGAAGAATTCCACTATGAGATCCTGGATGACCAGCTGGATCTGGCCGTTTGCGAGCTGGGTCACTTCAAGGCCGAGAAATACGGCATCATCTTCGCTGAAAAGCCGCCCAAAAAGCTGATCATCAACCATATCTCCAAAAAGAATATGGCGTCCGCCTACGACTTCCGTATCAATTCCGATTTCCCCACCGAGCTTGCCTACGACGGCATGGTGGTCGACGTTTAAGCGTTGGCGGAAGATGCGCCATTTTTGGAAGCAGAGACCATCGACGACCCAAAAAGGATGCAGATTTCGCCGAAACGGTCTCGTCGGCGTACATCGGTACGGTAGAGAGCGTTTCGGCGGAAAGCAGAAAAAACAAATTAAATCCCGGCATAAGCCGGGATTTTTCCTTATAAAAAACAAAGAGAAAGAGCCGAAACTCTTTCTCTTCGTATTTTTTTGCAAAATTAGTACAAACCGAATAAATATTTTTATTTTCTGCGGTCTGCGCCTTTTTTGGCCGTCGATTAATAACCGACTTTCTCCCAACACTCAAAGGGTGCAGCAAGTTCTTCGCTGATGTAGACCTGAGTCTTCTTGGTCTGCAGCATGGAGCTGGGAACCAGAGGAGTAACAGGACCATGAGTAACCAGACGAGAAGTCATTCTCTGCCAGCTGGAGAAGGTACCGTTGGTAGCCAGAGCATGAACCTCGATACGCTCCTTAGCACGCATAACGTCGATAGGACCAATGGTGGCAGCCATGGGCGGAACGTTGGCAATGTCGCCGGACTGACCAAAGGTACCGTTCAGAGAGTTCTGCATGATGGTCATGGGATGCAGCTTCACCAACTTAGCAGGCTGATTCAACCACTCTTCGATATCGCCGCTGCCGACGAACTCGGGGATGGGATCCACGAAAGCAACGTGACCGGTCCAGCCGGGAGAGGTGGAGATGATATCGGCACCGCCGCCGGAGATATCATTGATGATCTTGGAGTAATCATTGATATTGGCGTTGGTGGGATAGTGAACGTTCTCCATGGGCATTCTCAGCTTGGGATCGATCTGCATTACGAAGTACTTGATCATGGAGTGAACAAAGCCGGCCTCATAGGTCTCGGGAGCGATGTTACCATGCTCGTCAGCCCACTCGTCCTCAGCAAAGATATGAACCTTGGAGCAGTCAACCTTGAAATAGTTGATCAGCTGAGCCAAAGGAATGTAGGTATCCGGCTCGGGGTTGCCCAGGATCATGGTGAAGGTACGACCCTCTTCGGAAGCGGCCTTCAGACGGGCAAACAGGGTAGCGATGAGAACGGGATGGGGGTTCATCATAACCTTTACCTCGAACTCGGGATGCCACCAAGCCTCACGCTTCTCCAGATCTTTGCCGCTCATTTTGCGAACGCGCTCACAGATCTCACGCTCTTTGAAGGGCACGAAATCAGCAGGAGCAAATTCAAATTTGGTTGCGGGATCAGTGATGATCTCTTTCATGTTTTCATTCTCCTTTATAAAAAATTTTTAATAAAAAACTTAGAATATTAACTTTCCAAAGCAATGACGCTTATGGAAGGTAAAGGGTTCGCCCACGATGGGGCTCCAGGACAGATAATGAGCCGGTTCCGAAAGATCGGCGCAGGTATAGAAGTTGGCGAGCAGCTCCTTACCGGCAGGGCTCGTAAATTCCGGGAAGATCCGGCGGATAAAGTCGTAGGGGAGGGTATAGTACACTTCCCAGCCGTCCTCCGTCCGCTCGATCACCGGGTGAAGAATATCTTCGTACCCAAATTCCGGAATCAGCCGCAGGTTGGTATCGATATTCGCACCAAAACCCACGAAAACGCAACCCTTCGGGTTGAATTCAATATTGATGTAGCGAGGATCGTCCTCCATGGGGGAGAAGAAGAATTCCAGGCAGCTATCCTCGCAAGGAATTCCATAGGGTCCCTCGGAGACCGCCCGGGGATCGGGATCCACCTTTCTAAGGTGGAGATAAAGGTTTTCCTCATCATACGCCACCTGGGCGTAAGCGCTATAGAAATCCGGGCTGTCTAAGTACGGAACCTTGATCTCGGCAACGTCCAGTTCATCCCAATCGGGAGCGTCCGCCGCATATTTTACGGTATATTCCATCATTGGAGATCACCCTCCAGAATGACGCCCTTAACACCCATCTTATGATCCACGATCACCAGATCTGCGCGCTTGCCCTTGGCGATCTCGCCGCGATCGTAGAAACCGACGGCCATAGCCGGGTTATAGGAAGCAAACTTAAAGACGTCCACTAAAGAAGCGCCGGTATGCTTGATCATATTCCGGCAGGAGATATCCAGCGTCATTTTAGAGCCGGCGATCTCGCCCATATGGTCGAAGTTGATATCGTCCACGTCGTCGTAGCCTTCGGGAATGGGGCCATCGCAAGCGTAGGCATCGGAGATCAGAATGATGTGTCATCGCCCTTGATCTTCCGCACCAGACGGAGCATATAAGGATCCACGTGGATACCGCGGCTATCGCAGATCAATTCCGCATAGATCTCACGGTTATAGTTCACCGCTTCGTCCACGCAGACACCCCGGCACTCGGGGTA
>JAZNVY010000167.1:0-1528 GCA_045593105.1 Eubacteriales bacterium | reverse complement strand
CCCGAGGTATCCAGCATCAGCACCGCCCGATCCTTAAAAATGGAGAATCGAACGCTATAGAGGGCGCCGTTCTCCGGGAAGATCTCCCGTTTATAGCACTTCTCCAAGCGTCGGACGATGGCTTTCTTGACGATGGACTGGCAGTCCGGCACGCTATGCAATTTGGAATTCAGGGCGTGCCCTTTCACCGGGAACCGACCGTCCTCCGGGATCCATTTTTCCCAAGGCAACGACCGGGTGCCCTCAAAAAGCTCCTCAAAGCTTCGGGCAGGAAATTCTCCCAGGACGATCTCCACCCTCTGCCCCGTACGGAGCCAGAGATTGGTGTCCACCACCGTCTCTTTGGTGCCGGAGAAGAAAATTCGTCCGTTCTCCGTCACGATATCCTCTGCGCCGATGCCCTTCAACTCCTGCGCCACCAGGGACTCCAGACCGAAAAGGCAAGGCACGCAACATCTGATTTTTTCCATAAAACTCCTCGTTTCATTATAATGAAAAAATTATACCACAAGGATTGCTTTTTTACAATTAAAAAAATATAATGTAGGTATGAAGATTTTAACCTTTAACGAATATTGCAAAAACGAATTTGGCGAAAAACTCTATAAGCTCTCTTTAGACGGCGGATTTTCCTGCCCCAACCGCATCAGCCGTACCGAGGGCGGCTGTGCCTTTTGCGCCGGCGGAAGCGGCTTTTTCACCGCCGCCGATCTGGACGCCGCCAAGGAAAAGGTGGCGGCAAAATTCAAGGGTGACCGCTATATCGCCTATTTCCAGAGCTATACCGGCACCTACGCCCCGGCGGCAGAACTGGAAGCCCTCTATGCGCCCATTCTGGCACGAAAGGACGTCGCCGCCCTTGCCATCGGCACCCGTCCGGACTGCCTGCCCCCGGAGACGGTGGCGCTTTTGGGTCGGCTTTCCGAGGAGAAGCCCCTCTTTATCGAATTGGGGCTGCAGACCGCTAACGACGCCACCGCCGCCTCCTTCGGACGGGGCTATCCCACCGCCCAATTCTTCGAGGCGGTGCGTGCACTCAAGCAGTTCCCGAAGATCCACGTGGTCGCCCATCTCATGATCGGTCTGCCCGGGGAGGGGGAAAAGGAGCTTTTGGAGAGCGTCCGCGCCGTCAACGAAGCCGGGGTGGACGGCGTCAAATTCCATCTCCTGCATATTTTGGAGGGCACCCCCTACGCCGACCTCTACCGCGCCGGCAAGCTTCACCCGCTCACCTTAGAGGAATATGCCGACCTGCTGATCTCTGCCCTCCGGGCGCTCCGCCCCGGGACGGTGGTGCACCGCATTACCGGCGACGGACCGAAAAAGCTCCTCCTGGCACCCCTCTGGAGCGGAGATAAAAAGAAGGTCTTGAACTATTTAAACGAAAGAATAAGAAATTATAAAGAAGAAATAATAAATAATAAAAAATGAGGAAACCCGACCCAAAGGGTCGGTTTTCTTCCAATTTTATTCTTTATTCTTTATTATTTATTCTTTCATTGACTTTTAATATTCTTTATGCTACAAT
>JAZNVY010000166.1:0-1995 GCA_045593105.1 Eubacteriales bacterium | reverse complement strand
TTTTTGGGGAAGTGTCAACCAATAGAATAGGCCGTAGAGCAGGCACCAAAGAGCCGCACCGCCCAGCATTCTGCCCACGGAGCCCCTCAAGGGGAGCAAGGCCCAGACGGCGGTTGCCAGACCGCAGCCGCATAAGGGCTTCAGCACCCAATCCTTCCATTGAAAGCCCAGCTTGCAGGCACGCAACAGTGTTGCAATATTAAGAGAGCAGATCAGAATATTGCTGAAGACCATCACCCCTAAAAATCCGTAAATGCCGAAGTTGGGCACCGCCACGGTGATCAATAGGATCCGCAAAATAGAGTCGATGGTGTTGTTTCGGAGCGCCTTGCCCTGGCGATCAAGCCCCTTGAGCAGACCGTCGGCAATGGTGTCCATATACATAAACGGCGTAATCGGTGCCAATACCCGAAGCATCATGCTGACGGTATCGCTATGAAAGAGCAATTTCCCCAGTAGATCTCCATAGATGAAAAATACACCGCTGATCATCACCGAAAGAGCGATGGTGATCTCCAGCGCCCGCCCTACGATAGAACGGGTGGAGCGCCAATCCGACCGGGTGGAGGTATCGGTCACCTCCGGCACCAAGAGAGAGGATAACGCCGTCAAAAAAGAGGCAGGAAAAAAGAGTAAGGGAATGGCCATCCCCTTGAGGGCGCCGAACTGCGCCAGCCCCACCGAATAACTGCCGGTATACCGGGCGATAGCGGTGGGAATGAGCATATTCTCAGTAGTATGAAGCGCCGTGGAAAGATACCGGGATGCCGCCACCGGCAACGCGATCCGCCGGATACTGCCCCGCTCACTTGTCACCGGCTTTCCGGGCATAGGGTGCCGTCGGCTGACCGCCGCCAAAAAGAGGCAGGAGACCCCCTCGGAGACCGTATTGGCCAAAACGACCGTTCCCAACAATACGGAAAAGCCCCGATCCCGGAAAAGGCCGACCGCCAAAAGCACGATCCCCAGCCGTACCGCCTGCTCCGCGATCTGAGAAAAACTGCCCGGCCAGACCTCTCTCCGTCCCACGAAATAGCCGGAATAGCACCCCGAAATCGTCATAAACGGCAGGGAGAGAGCCAGCATCCGCAGCGCAAAGGCGCAATCCCCGTTTCCGATCCAGATTTGCGCTAAAAAATCGCTCCCGAAAAAGAGGAGCAGGCAAGCACCGCCCCCCAGGATCGCCGCCCATTTCAAGCAGTCGCGGAGCGCGCCCTTGGCCTGCTCCGGACGGCATAACGCGAGATGTTGTGCCACCAGACGGGTCACCGCCGCCGCTATGCCGGACTGCGCCAGGGTAATGAAAAGATTATAGACCGTAAAGGTCAGCGAATAAAGCCCCATCCCCTCCTCGCCCAAGACGTTGGCGAGAATGACCCGAAGCAAAAGCCCGGCTCCCCGAAGCAAAAATCCCGTACCGGTCAGCAACACCGCATTTTGAAAAAACTTTCGATTATTCATAAAGATCACCCTTAAACTCTATGAAAAATCTTTCCTTGAAATGTGCAAAACGCTATGATATGATAAATATATCTATATCTTTACAGGAAGTGAACTTATGAAAGTATCGGAGATCATTACCGGAAAAAGACCCAGCCTTTCCTTCGAGGTCTTTCCGCCCAAAACCGACGCAGCCTATCAGGACGTGGACGCGGCGGCGCACGCCATCAGCGACCTCTCCCCCAGCTATATCAGCGTCACCTACGGCGCCGGCGGCGGCACCTCCCAGTTTACCTTTGATATCGCCAAAAGCCTATTAAATAACGGAACGACCCCCTTGGTGCATCTGAGCTGTATCCACGCCTCCCGGGAGACCATCCGGGAGCAGCTGACTGCACTTCGGGGGATGGGGATTGAAAATATCCTGGCACTCCGCGGAGATCTGCCGGAAGGAATGAGCGCCGAAAACCTATCCTACCGCTACGCCAGCGATCTGACGAAAGAGATCCGAGATTTCGGCGGCTTCTGTATCGGCGGTGCCTGCTATCCTGAGGG
>JAZNVY010000165.1:0-5257 GCA_045593105.1 Eubacteriales bacterium | reverse complement strand
GAGTGTGAAGCGGAAGAGAGGGAGAAGACCGGCATTAAGTCTCTGAAGATCAGCTATAATAAGGTTTTTGGTTACTATATCGAAGTGACAAAGCTTTATTATGATCTGGTGCCGGAGCATTATATCCGCAAGCAGACCTTGGTGAATTGCGAGCGCTTTATTACTGAGGATCTGAAGAAACTGGAAACAAAAATTCTTTACGCTACGCAGCGTTGCCAGGCCAGAGAGTATGAACTTTTCTGCCAGGTGCGGAATAAAGTGGCCGAGCGTTTGAAAGAAATTCAAAATGCGGCGACTGCGTTGGCGATGCTGGACGTACTGGCTTCCTTTGCGCAGGTGGCGCAGGATAACAATTATGTAAACCCCGTTGTGGATGAAAGCGATGAGATTCATATTGTGGAGGGTCGTCATCCGGTGGTGGAAAGCGTGGCTAAAAGCACCCTTTTCGTCCCCAATGATACCTTACTAAATCAAGCAGATAACCGCCTTGCTTTGATTACCGGTCCCAATATGGCCGGTAAGTCTACTTATATGCGTCAGGTGGCGGTAATCACTTTGATGGCGCAGATCGGTTGCTTTGTCCCGGCCAAGAGTGCCCATATCGGCATCGTGGATAAGATCTTTACCCGTGTCGGTGCATCGGATGATCTTTCTTCCGGTCAATCCACTTTTATGGTGGAAATGACAGAGGTTGCGCACATTTTGGATCATGCCACGTCTTCGTCTTTATTGATTTTTGACGAGATCGGGCGCGGCACCTCTACCTATGATGGAATGAGTATTGCCCGAGCCGTAATGGAGTATGTCAACGATCCCAAAAAGTTGGGCGCAAAGACCCTTTTTGCGACCCATTATCATGAGCTTTGTGCACTTGGCGATCAAGGGACGGGGATTGTGAACTATAATATTGCTGTCAAAAAGCGCGGTGATGATATTATCTTTTTGCGTAAGATTGTTCCCGGCGGTGCCGACGAGAGCTATGGTATTGAGGTAGCGGCGTTGGCCGGCGTCCGGAACGAAGTGGTGAAACGCGCTAAAAAGATCTTGCAAGAAATTGATAAATCGGAGGGGCGCCCTGTCCGTCCTGTTGCACCTCAGGCAGAGGAGGAAGAAACGCAGATCAGTATGGGGTATATGGAGCAATGTGCCATTATTGACCGTTTAAAAGGTTTGGACGTTACGACGCTGACGCCCATCGAAACCATGGGAATTCTTTATGAATTAGCCCAGAAAGCAAAGGAGCTGTAAGGGAATGCCAAAGATTCAGGTATTGGATCAGGATATTGCCAATAAAATAGCCGCCGGTGAAGTGGTGGAGCGTCCGGGCAGTGTCATCAAGGAATTGGTGGAGAATGCCATGGATGCCGGTGCTCAGCATATTACGGTTGAGATCAAAAACGGCGGTATTACCTATATGCGCGTTACCGACGATGGCTGCGGTATGAATCGTGAGGATGCCTGTAATTGTTTTTTGCGTCATGCAACGAGTAAGATTCGGGATATATCGGATCTTTACGCCATCGAAACGCTGGGCTTTCGCGGTGAGGCTTTAGCGGCGATTTCCGCCGTTTCTCGGGTTGAACTGTTGACCTCGATGGAAGGGCTCGGCACGCGTTTGGAGCTGGAGGGCGGTAAGGAGATCTCCTGCGAAGAAACCGGTGCTCCTCAGGGTACGACCATCATTATCCGCGATCTTTTCTTTAATACCCCTGCCAGAATGAAATTTTTAAAGACGGATCGCGCAGAGGGCAGTAACATTGCGGCATTGATGGATCGGCTTGCGCTGTCTAATCCGCAGATCGCATTCCGCTTGATTCAGGATGGAAAGGCAACTTTGACGACGGACGGAAGCGGTAAACTGCTGGATGTGATCTATGCAGTGATGGGGCGCGACGTCACCAAAGGAATGCTGCAGGTGGATACGACGATCGAGCAGGTTCGTGTCTATGGCTATGTGGCGGAACCGACGGTAACAAAGCCCAATCGGAATTATCAACTTTGCTATATTAATGGCCGTCTTGTACGGAGCCAGACTGTTTTTGCGGCCATTGAACAGGCATATCGCAACGATATGTTTCATGGACGTCATGCGATTTGCGTCTTGAAGATCAATCTTCCGTACGGTTTGGTGGATGTCAACGTCCATCCCAGTAAGATGGAAGTGAAGTTTTCTAATGAAAAGATCATTTTTGAGGCTGTTTATTACGCCATCAAAGGTGCGCTGAATAAGCAGACTTTGCAAAAGACGGAAGTGAAGCCGGCTGCGTTTGAGCAGAAACCCTTACCGGCAAAGACTGCGGCGCCTGTTGTTCATAATGCGCCGAGCGCCGTGACGGTTCTGGAAAAGCCTGAACCCCTGTTTGCAGTAAAGGAACAGCCTAAGGTTGAGGTAAAAAAAGCCGAGACTGCTTTCCAAAAGAAAACGGAAACTAAAGTATTAACACCGCCGACGGAAGAGGATGAGGTTCGGGTCACTCTGCCGCAGAAAACGATGTTTAAAACCGGTGGTTTTCAGCCGTTGCGGGAGGCGGCTCCTGGCAAGCAGGTTAAGAACGAGCAGACCGTTCTTCATAAAGTGGATTTTCCGGTCACCTCCGCTCAGCAGACCATGGTAAAGGAAGAACCGGAAATCCCGTATCGCTTTATCGGCGAAGTGTTTAATTCTTATTTGCTGGTGGAAAGCGGCGAAGATCTCTACTTGATCGATAAACATGCTGCCCATGAACGGATGATTTTTGAGCGCCTACTCAAGGAGCAGGCGGAGAATAAACCGGCGCATCAGCGCCTTTTTGTACCGGAGCAGATTCAATTGAGCCAGGATGAGATGGCATTCGCTTTGGAAAACCAGGCGGAATTTGAAAGAATCGGCTTTGAAGTGGATGCCTTTGGCGAACGCCAGATCGTTTTGCGCAGCCGTCCGGTTTGCTTGACTGCGGAATCGGCGACGGATGCATTTTCCGAGATCCTTTCTGATTGGATGCGCGGGAAGCAGAACGATCGTACGGAACGCGAAAACCATGCGCTGAAGACCGTTGCGTGCAAAGCCGCTATTAAAGCAGGCAATATTAATAATGCGATGGAATTGAAGGCGTTGGTTCAAAAATTGATACGTGATGATGAGGTGCACCAATGCCCTCATGGACGTCCGGTCATGATCGCCTACAGCAAAAAAGAGATCGAAAAAGCATTTAAGAGGATATAACGATGGAAAAGCAGAAGATCATTGCGGTGGTTGGACCCACCGCCTCCGGCAAGACCGGTCTTTCTGTGTCGCTGGCTGCCCATTTAGGGGGAGAGATCGTTTCGGCGGATTCTATGCAGATCTATCGCGAAATGAACATTGGAACCGCGAAGCCCACTTTGGAAGAACGCTGCGGAATTCCGCATCATTTGATGGGGCATGTCAGTGTGGAAGACACTTATAACGTGGCTACTTACGTTCAGGATGCTCGCTTGGTCTTAGAGGCGCTTGAGGCGCGCGACGGACTGCCTATTTTTTGCGGCGGTACCGGTCTGTATTTGGATCATTTGTTGAATAATACCGACTTCTTTGATATCCCGTTGAAATCATCGGTGCGAGAAAAATATCAGGAAATGGCCGAACAAGAGGGCGGCGCTTATCTCTATGCTCTTTTGGAAAAGGTGGATCCTGTACTTGCAAAAAAACTTCATCCCAACGATGTCAAGCGCGTCATTCGCGGTCTTGAGGTCTATGAGTCAACGGGGCGGAAACTTTCCGATTTTCAGCTGGAGAGTAAGCGTTCCAGTCCTTATGATGTGCTTTGGATTGGTTTAAACTTTCGAGACCGTCAGCTTCTTTATGATCGTATTGACCGGCGCGTTGATTTGATGGAAAAAGAAGGACTTATGAATGAGATTCAGCATCTTATGGCCAATTATAAGCTGTCTTCAACCGCCAGAGCCGCCATCGGTTATAAGGAAGTCATAGACGCCTTGGAAAGTGACGGCAGCGTTGCAGAAGCGTTGGATCTGGTGAAACAAAAAAGCCGGAATTATGCCAAGCGTCAGTTGACCTGGTTTCATAAAAATGAAAAGATTCATTGGTTTTATCGGGATGAACTGGATGATGATACGCTTTTATTACAAGCGATTCAATGCTGCGAGAATTTTTTGGAAGGAGGAAACGAATGAAAAACAGTGGCTTGGGATTTATAAAGATCATTATCGGTGTTTTATCGGTGTTTGCCGTGATCGTAATCGGTTACCAGCTTTATAAGTACACCTTCGTTTCCATCAAAACCGAAAGCGCTGTGATGGGAGAGATGGAGGAGGTCGTAAAAGCCACCGGTATCTTTTTCCGTAATGAGAAACCCATCAGCAGTTCCGGGTATGATTACCTTGATGTGGTTCGTAACGAGGGAGAGCGCGTCGCGGCGGGTGGTACCATTGCGCGTGTCTATGCCGATGAACACTCTGCTAAGGTGCGTAAAGAGATCCGCCAGATCGAAGATAAGATTGCCACCTATGAAGAGGTGCTGGAGCATAGTGGTTCTTATCAAAGCGCCGCAAACAGTATCGAGCAAGAGATCTATGATGATGTCGGTCAGATTGTGGTGTCGGCTAAGCGTGGAAATGCTGCCGATGCTTTCGGATGTGCGGAAGATATGGTGATCAATATTATGAAAAAGAAGATCGCATCCGGAGATCTGGTGAGTTATGACACCATTCTGGACGATCTGCGGAAAGAACTTTCTACGCTGAAAGCCTCCGCGCGTGATAGCGTCAAAACCATCCGTACGGATGAAAGTGGCTACTTTTCCTTAAGCACCGACGGTCTGGAGGAGCAGTTAAATAACGATTATCTTAAAGAGCTTACGGTGGATAACTTTGACGAAGCAAAAAAACTCTCTCAGAAAAATGAAGAGAGCGGTGATCATCTCGGCAAGATCGTTTACAATAATATGTGGAGCGTTGCGATTAAAACTGAAACGCACGCTGTAGACCGCCTTGAAGTGAATGATACGGTCTATATTAAAATCCCCTCTTTCGGTGTCGAACGCATCAAGTGTACGGTGGCAGATATTCGCAAAAGCGGCGAAGTGGCTGTCGTAGTTCTTTCTTCGTCCGTCATTAACGAGAATATTCTGACTCTTCGCCAGGAAGAAATTCAACTGATTGTGAAAAACTATAGCGGTATTCTGATCCGTCAGAGCGCTTTGCGAAAAGTGGATGGGGAAGACGGCGTCTTCGTTAAAGTGGGACTTTTGCTCCGTTATCGCAAGGTGAAGATTCTTTA
>JAZNVY010000164.1:0-9308 GCA_045593105.1 Eubacteriales bacterium | reverse complement strand
ATGCACGTGACGGGCGGACATTTCAACTAATACGTTCATTGGATTTATACCTTCTTTCATAAATTTTCCTTTCTTTATTTTACAACACCCTATCGTATTTTTCAACCCCAAATTATGCTGAATTTATATATTGAAAAAGAAAATCATTTATGATAGAATAAAAAATAATGTTTAAATAAAATTGAGGGGGAAATCCTGATGTCTAAGAAATATTATATGACGACGGCCATTGCTTACACCTCTGCCAAGCCGCATATCGGCAATACCTACGAGATCGTCCTGGCAGACAGCATTGCCCGTTTTAAGAGAATGCAGGGTTACGACGTAAAATTCCAGACCGGTACCGATGAGCACGGCGAAAAGATCCAGCTCAAGGCGGAGGCTGCCGGCATCACGCCCCAGGCGTACGTGGACGGCGTAGCCGGTGAGATCAAGCGGATCTGGGATCTGATGAACACCACCTACGACCGCTTTATCCGTACCACCGACCCCATGCATGAAAAGAAGATCCAGCAGATCTTCAAAAAGCTCTACGAGCAGGGTGATATCTATAAGAGTGAATACGAAGGGATGTATTGCAGGCCCTGCGAATCCTTCTTTACCGAATCCCAGGTGGTAGACGGCAAGTGCCCGGACTGCGGTCGGGAGGTGCATCCTGCCAAGGAGGAGGCTTATTTCTTCAAGCTCTCCAAGTATGCCAAGAAGCTGGAGGAGCATATTGACGCCCATCCTGAATTCATCTGGCCTCCGGCACGGAAGAATGAGATGATCAATAACTTCATCAAGCCCGGTCTGCAGGATCTCTGCGTCTCCCGTACTTCCTTCAACTGGGGTATTCCGGTGGATTTCGATCCCGGCCACGTGGTTTACGTCTGGATCGACGCGCTTTCCAACTATATCACCTTTGCCGGCTACGATCCCGAAGGCAACCATTCCGAGGATTATAAGCACTACTGGCCTGCCGATCTGCATCTGATCGGTAAGGATATCGTTCGCTTCCACACCATCTACTGGCCCTGCATCCTGATGGCGCTGGGCGAGGAACTGCCCAAGCAGGTATTCGGCCATCCCTGGCTGATCATGAGCGACGGTAAGATGAGCAAATCCAAGGGCAACGTTCTTTACGCCGACGATCTGGTGGATCTTTTCGGGGTGGACGCAGTGCGTTATTTCGTGCTCCATGAGATTCCCTACGCCAACGACGGCATCATCTCCTACGAGCTGATGATGGAACGGATCAACGCAGACCTTGCCAATATCCTCGGCAACCTGGTCAACCGCACCGTTTCCATGACCAATAAATACTTCGGCGGCGAGCTTCGCCCCTTGGGTGCAGAGACCGAGCTGGATCGTGACCTCAAGGCAGTCGCGGCCGCAACCCCCGAAGCGGTGGAGAAGCACATGGACGCTATGCACATTGCAGACGCCATCGACGACATCTTCACCCTCCTGCGCCGTGCCAATAAGTATGTGGACGAGACCGAGCCCTGGATCTTAGGCAAGCCCGAGGGCGATCACGAGCGTTTGGCAACGGTTCTTTACAATCTTTTGGAGTGCATCCGTATCGGTGCCACCCTCTTGAAGCCCTTTATGCCCGAGACTGCCGAAAAGATCTTCGCGCAGATCGGTTGCGGTGATCAGACTCTGGAGGACGCCAAGGAATTCGGCAAGCTGACCGTCGGCGGTCACGTGGGCAAACCGGAGATCCTCTTTGCCCGGATCGACATTCCCAAGAAATTAGAAGAGATCAAGGCCGCAAACGCCGCCAAGGCAGAAAAGCCGGCCAAGAAAGAAGAAAAGAAGGCAGAAAAGCCGGAAGGCGTGGCCATCATCTCCATTGACGATTTTGCCAAGGTCGCCCTCCGGGTCGCAGAGATCAAGACCTGCGAGCCCCTGCCCAAGAGCGATAAATTGCTGGTCATGACGGTAGATAACGGCAAGGGCACCAAGCAGGTGCTTTCCGGCATCGCCCAGTACTATACCCCCGATCAGTTGATCGGTAAGAAAGTCATCCTGGTGGATAACCTGGCTCCTGCCAAGCTGCGCGGCACCCTCAGCGAGGGAATGCTGCTGGCGGCAGACAGCAAGGACGGCGTCAAGGTCATCTTCCTGGACAATGCTTTGGAAAACGGCGCGGTGATCCGATGATCGACGTACACGCTCATATGAATGACCCCCGTTTTGATGCCGACCGGCCGGAAGTCCTCCGGCAGATCAAAGAGGCCGGCATCAAGCGGCTGATCAATTCCGGCTGCTGCATCGCCTCCTGCCGGGATACCTTGAAGATGGCGGAGGAATATGATTACATCTACGCTGCCATCGGTGTCCATCCCCAGGAAGCGGCGGATCTGGAGCTGGGCGGCGAGGCCGCCTGGGCAGAGCTTCGGGAGATGCTGAAGCATCCCAAGGTGGTGGCGGTCGGCGAGATCGGACTGGATTATTACTACGAAAACGTTTCCCGCGAGGTGCAGAAAAAATGGTTCCACGCCCAGCTGACGCTGGCGGAGGAGCTGGATCTGCCGGTGGTGATCCACACCCGAGACGCCATGAAGGATACCTTGGATATCCTCAAGGAACATCCCAATAACCGGGGTATTCTCCATTGCTACAGCGGATCGGTGGAGTCCCTCCGGGAAATTCTGAAATTAGGCTGGTCCATCTCCCTGGGCGGTGTGGTCACCTTCAAAAATGCCCGGGTCGCCAAGGAGGTGGCGGCGGAGGTTCCCTTGGATCGGCTGATGCTGGAAACGGACAGTCCCTTCCTCTCCCCCGAACCCAACCGCGGCAAGCGTAACTGCGCCCTCAATCTCCCCTACGTGGCGGCGGAGATCGCCCGACTGCGCGGCATCACCCCCGAAGAGGTGGAGCGCAGAACCGATGAAAATGCCCTTAAAATGTTTAAAATGGCTTGAGCAATTTGCTCAAGCCATTTTTTGATCACATCACGAGACTTTCAAAAAAGTCGAATTATTTTTTTCTTGCGCCGATGGCGGCCTCTGCATTCTGCAAAAGATTGAAGATGGAAGTCGCGAACATGGGATATTTCTCCCGGATGGCGTTTTCATCCATCGCCGGCAGTTTCTTTGCCTTTTTCAGCCGATTACAGAGCTCTACCTCTAATTTCTTCATGGTGCTATCCGCCATGAGGGACGCTACGTCGCTCTCCGCCCCAAAAAAGGTCTGGGGATTTTCGGGGTTGGCGTCATACAGCCGGCGGAACGTTTGATAAACGCTGATCTGCAGATAAAGAGAAGCCTTATTAATAAGTTCCTTATCGCCGGTGGCGCCCAGGAGATCCTCCACCACCGCCACGGAATTGCAGATCAATTTTTTATTCAGTACCGGCAAAAGACTGCCGGCGCCCCGGTTTCCCTGCCCGGCGGCGTCCTCGTCCGGAACCTCCTCCAAGAGGATGGCAGAGCCGTTTTTCTCCAGAGAACGACCCAAAAGATAGTCCACGGAGACCCCGTAAAAATCGGCGGCACGAACCAAAAACAAAAGACCGCATTCCCGAATTCCCTTTTCATAATGAGAAAGAAGTGCTTGAGAGATCCCTAACGCCTCCGACGCCTTCTTCTGAGAAAGGCCGGCCTCCTTACGCAGATGGGTCAAGACCCTTGGAAAATCCGATAATGCCATACTTTTTTGCCTCCGTTGTACGCGACGAAACTACCCTTTAATTATATCAAAAACACCCATTGAAGTCAATTGAAATGGTGCAATTTTCAAAAGTTTGTGCGAACTGTAGATTTTACAATATTTTCTATATTTTTTAAAAATCTCATGATATAATAAAAGTAGCAAAAGTCCTATCACATTTAAAAGGAGTGACCTCAATGAAAACGACGTACGTAACCAAGAAGATGAACCTTTCGGAAAAAGAAAAGCAGTTGGTGGAGAAAAAGCTGACCCGTCTCAATAAGTTTTTCACCGACGATGCAGAAGCCACGCTGACCTTTACTGTCGTAAGAGATGAGGTCACCGTCGAGGTGACGGTGCAGGATCACGGCATGATCTTCCGCGGCGAGCGCACCGCCATCGATAAAATGATGGCGCTGGACGAGATCATCGATCTCCTCATCCGCCAGGTGCGAAAAAATAAGACCCGGCTCTCCAAGAGCCTTTACGCCGGCGATCCGGGCTTTGATCCTTGGGAGGACGGCGAGGACGATTTCAATCTGGTGCGCACCAAGGAGATCTTTCTCCGGCCGATGGATCTCAACGAAGCCATTTTGCAGATGAACCTTTTGGATCATAACTTCTTTATGTTCCTCGATAGCGAGACCGAAAAGGTCAGCGTCGTCTACCGCCGGAAGGACGGTCAGTACGGACTGATCAGAAGCGAAAACTAACGATAAAAAAACACCCCCCACGGGGGTGTTTTTTATTTATCCGAAAAGATAGAATCCGGCGGCGATCAGCCCAAACAGAATAGGCTGATGCAGGAGATAGATCCAAAGGGAATGGCGTCCGATCCACTCCACCGGGCGAAGCCGCAGGGTATAAAACCCT
This sequence comes from Eubacteriales bacterium, assembly GCA_045593105.1. Lineage (GTDB taxonomy): Bacteria > Bacillota > Clostridia > Oscillospirales > QAKW01 > QAKW01. The sequence goes on along the minus strand of JAZNVY010000164.1, from coordinate 4,796 downwards.
TCGGGCAGGCGGTGCTCCTTGACCAAGGGACCAAGAAAAGTACCGGCCAAAAAGAGAAAAAAGTACGGAAAGATAGGGTAATAGTCCGCCGAATAAAAGCCTTCCTGAGGAAATCCCAAGATCATCAGCGGCCAATCCACCCACGCCATTTCCCGGCAGGTGGTAATCGCCAGATAACCGCAGAAAAGCATCACGCCGGTCACCACCGGAACCCAGCGCTTTTTACAGGTAAAAAGTCCGTAGAGCAGCATGGAAAGCCCAAACATATGCAGGACGCCGAACCAGATCTCCAACCCCCGGACGCCCACCGCCGGCAGAATGATACCGGTGACCAGCGTGACCAGCAGGGCGGCGCCGGTGATGATGGTTCCGCGGCGCAAAACGTTGCGGGAAAAGGCGGTGCAGATGCCGCTCACCAGCAAAAATCCGCCGACGAAAAGCTCCTGCAACACCCAAAACGTCCAGGTGTCCAAAATTTGAAATTCCACGTCATAGCCGAAGATCCAGGCTACCTGCTCATAGGCAAAAAGGGCATGATGCAAGATCATGCCCAATACGGCGATGCCCCGGATCCAATCCAGGGCGTGGATGCGCTCTTTTCCGCTCATGCCTGCTGCTTACGGATAGACTTACGGGTCTCCTCAATGGCCTGGCTGCTCTTGGTCATGCTCTCGGCAGCGCGCGCCAGGATGGTATCGCAATACTCCACGGTGGCGTTGTTCATCTCCTTGGCCTTCTTCTGCGCCTGGGCGATGATCTCCTGCGCCTGGTGCTGAGCCTCCTGATAGACTGCCTCCTGGGAAACCAGCTTCTCCGCCTTGGCACGGGCGGTCTGGATGGTCAGATCTGCTTCCTCACGGCCCTGCAGAATAATCTTATCCCGACGGGCAATGATATCGTTGCTGGCGCGGATCTCCTCCGGCAAAGATGCACGGAGATCGGTGATCAGTTCCTGCAGCTCGGTGGCGTTGACCACACGCTTACCGCCGCTCATCGGAAAGTTCCACGCGTCCTCCAAAAGGTCTTCCATGGCTACCAGAATTTCTTCGATCTTCATCCTTCAATCTCCTTTAAAAATCTTTTTTTAATATCCTCCGCAACGGCAGGATGGACAAAATCGGTGATTTCTCCGCCGTTTCTGGCCACCTCTTTCACGATGCTGGAGGAAAGATACATATATTTGGCGTTGGTGGTAAGGAACAGAGTCTCCACGTCCCGGTTGAGCTTCTTATTGATCAGCGCCATCTGGAATTCATATTCAAAGTCCGTCACCGCGCGCAAGCCCTTCACAATGGCGACCGCATCGTTTTCCCGGGCGCAGTCCACCAAAAGACCCTCGAAGGTGATGACCTCCACGTTGGGCAGGTCCGTCAGGCACCGCTCCAAAAGGCCGATCCGTTCCTCTACCGTAAACATCGGCTTTTTCGTACTGTTCTCCAGTACCGCCACGTAGACTTTATCAAAAAGCTTGGCCGACCGGGAGATGATATCCAGATGACCCAGCGTCACCGGATCAAAGGATCCGGGGCAAATTGCAATCTTCACGTTTATGACCTCTTTTCCAAAAGGGTGATTTTGACCGTCCCCTGCCGATACTCCTTGCGCAAGGTCAGGTCTGCAAAAGAGAACTGCTCCTCCGCACCGGTCTCCACCGCCACCAGCGCCCCATCGGGCAAAAGCGGCGCCAAGGCCTGCAAAGCATCCTCCGCAAGCCCTTTCCCATAAGGGGGATCCAAAAAGACAAGATCCGGGCGTTTTTGCTCTCTTTCTATCATTTTAACACACATTCTATAGTCGATGCAAGATTCTTTTGCTTCTTTTTCAAAATTACAGGCCTTAATATTCTGACGCACCACCGAAAGGGCGGCAGGATTGCTATCGTTGAACCAGCAAAAGGACGCGCCCCGGGAGAGGGCTTCCAGCCCCAGCTGACCGCTCCCGGCAAAGAGATCCAGCGCGTAGCGATCCGCCAACTCGAACTGGATGGCGGAAAAAAGCGCCTGCTTCAGCCGCTCCAGGGTAGGGCGGGTCTCCTGCCCCTCCAAGGTCTGCAATTTTTTACCCCGGCGTGTACCGGCGATGATCCGCATCATAGCTCCGATCCTCCGTTATAATACTCCCATACCGCCTTTGCCACCGCTTCCGGCAGTCCGGCTTTCTGCCGGATCTCCTCCAAGGTGGCATCGCCGATGCCCTTGGGATAGGCTTTCTTAAATTTCTTGAACCGCGCCTCCCCCATACCGGGCAGATCCAGCAGGGGCGAACGGGTCATTTTTTTGGTGTGTTTCTTTTTCATAAAGGTAATGGCATAGCGGTGCACCTCCTCCTGGAGAGAGGCGAAAAAGCCATAAAGCGCAGGATCGCTCCGCAGATCCAGCTCGCCGCCCTCCGGCGCGACCAAGCCCCGGGTGCGGTGGTGGCGATCCTTGACCAGCCCGAAAAGGGGGATCTCACCGCAAAGATCCCGGACTGCATTGATATGCTGCAGACCGCCGTCCATCAAGATCAGATCCGGCGTACCGCCGAAGTGTTCGTCCCCCAAATGGGAAAGCCGACGCTCCAGCATCTGCCGAGTAGCGGCGTAGTCGTCCTGCAGATACTGATCCCGGATCTCGAACTTCCGGTAGGCGCTCCGCTTAAAGCGCCCCTCCTCCCAGACGATCATACCGCCCACCATCGACTCACTGCCAAAATTGGAAATATCATACATTTCGATGCGCTTGGGAGGCTCCGCCAGCCCTAAGGTCTGGGCGATGAGAATGGAGATCTTACGGGTGCGATCGCCGGCGGCTTCCCGCTCCGCCAGCTTTTCCGAAGCATTCTTACGGCAGAGCGCCAAAAGCTCGGTGCCCTTGCCCCTTTGGGGATAGCGAAAATGCACCGCGCCGCCGCGCAGCTCCGATAAATATTCCGTCAAAAGTTCCTCGTCCTCCGGCGGATAGGGCAGTAAAAACTCCTTGGGCAGCTGCTCCTTTTGCTGATAATACCGCTGGATAAAGGGACCTACCCAGTTTTCTTCAATACTATCCCGGATGAGCACCGTATCCTGCATCAGCATCCGTCCGCCCCGGATGACCAGCACCCCCACCGCCAAAAGGTCGCCCAATCGAACGGCGTCCAGCACGTCCTGATCCAGAGATTCCTTGCCGGTAATGATCTGGCTCTGACCAAGCTTTTCGATCTTGCGGATGCGATCCCGAAGAGAGGCGGCTTTTTCGAATTGCAACGCCTCGGCAGCGGCCTCCATTTTTTGGTTCAATTCCGCCAAAAGGGCTTTATAATCCCCCTTCAGGAAATCCATGGCCTCCTCCAGCCGCTCCCGATACTGGGCTTTACTCACCTTACCGGTACAGACCCCCACGCAGCACCCGATATGGTGCCTGAGGCAGGGACGCCCCTTGCGAAAGTCTCGGGGGAACTGGCGGTTGCAGGTAGCAAGACCGAAAAGATCGTTGGCAGTGCGAACGATCTCCGATGCCGCACCGTTCTGCGGAAAGGGACCGAAGATCCGCTTTCCCTCCCGGTTTTCCTGGCGGAGCACCGCCAGCCGGGGATAATCCTCCCTCAGATCAATGGCCACGTAGGGATAGGTCTTATCGTCCTTTAAAAGGATATTATATTTTGGATTGTGCTCCTTGATCAGCACGTTCTCCAAAATCAGCGCCTCCATCTCGGAATTGACGCAGATATAATCGAAATCCGCCACCTTCTCTACCATCGCCATCACCTTGGCGGTATGGCTTTTGACGCCGGTAAAATAGGTGGATACCCGATTTTTGAGATTTTTGGCTTTACCCACGTAGATGATCGTCCCCTCCCGGTCTTTCATCAAATAGACGCCGGGACGGGCGGTGAGCACCGCCAGCTTATCGGTCACGTTCTGGGGAAATTTCACGGGGCAGGCCTCCTTTCTCTTCTTTATAAAATCAGTATACCATAATTATTGCTTGAATTCCACCCTTGAATATGATAGAATAGTGAAAAATTTCAAAAGGAAGTATTGAAATGATCAAGCTGATTGCTTTTGATATGGACGGTACCCTTACCGATACCACCCGAATGATCCCGGCCATCGTCAATCAAACCATCGCCCACTACGGAAAAGCACCCCTGCCGGCGGAGCGGATCCTCTGCCACGTAGGGCACGGCGCTAAAAACCTTCTCAAGGGGGTCATGGGCGAATGCGGTCTCTCGGTGGACATCGACGAAATTAATGACTATTACAGCAGTCTTTACGACCAAGATCCCTCTCCCTTGGTGGATCTCTATGACGGGATCGAGACGATGCTCGCCACCTTGGGTGAAAAAGGCATCCGCCGGGTAGTTCTCTCCAACCGTCCCCATAATCAGACGGTGCTCATCTGCGGCAAAAAACTGCCCGGCCTTTTAGACGAGGTCTACGGTCAGCGCGAGGGGATCCCCATGAAGCCGGACCCCACCGCCCTGCATCAGATCCTTAAAGAAAACAATGTCTCCTTGGAGGAATGTCTATACATGGGGGATATGCACTTCGATATCGACGTCGCTAAAAATGCCGGCGTTCGATCTGTCGGTTGCACCTGGGGGCTTGGCGGCGAGAGCCAAGTCAAAAATGCTGATTACGTCATTCAAAAGCCCTTGGAATTATTGGAAATTTTATAAAGAAAAGCAGGTCCTTGAGGCACACTCCGTAAGGAAGTGTGCCTCAGTTATATTCGTGCAAAGCACGAGCGATATATCTACGATGCGATATGCGGTATAACCGCGCGATATACGGCTTCGCCGTGTGAAAAGCACGAATATAATATCGCAAAAGC
>JAZNVY010000163.1:0-2732 GCA_045593105.1 Eubacteriales bacterium | reverse complement strand
CATATCGGTAGCCTGACCGTCATGGCGGATTACTTTGTGATCTGCTCCGGTTCCTCCGGGACCCAGATCCGTACGCTGGGGGATGAGGTGGAATTCCAGCTCAAAGAGCAGTTGGATCTGATGCCGCTTCATCGGGAGGGTTCGGCCGCATCTAATTGGGTGCTGTTGGACTACGGTTATTTTATCGTGCACGTATTTCACCGAGATGCCCGCGATTTTTATAAGCTGGAGCATCTTTGGGCGGATGCAGACCGGGTAGACCCGGAAAGTTTGATCAATCAAGAGGGGGAAGAAAGCAATGAAGTATGAGTATAGTGCCATTGAGAAAAAATGGCAGAAGTATTGGGATGAGCATGAAAGTTATAAGGTAGAGATCGACCGTAATAAGGAAAAGTTCTACGCACTGGTAGAGTTTCCTTATCCGTCTGGTCAGGGTCTGCACGTGGGTCATCCTCGTTCCTATACGGCCTTGGATATCGTCAGCCGTAAAAAGAGAATGGAGGGCTATAACGTCCTTTATCCCATGGGATGGGATGCTTTCGGTCTGCCCACCGAGAACTTTGCTATTAAGAATAAGATCCATCCGGCTATCGTAACGGAGAATAATATCGCCCGTTTCAAGAGCCAGCTGAAATCCTTGGGTCTTTCCTTCGACTGGAGTCGTGAGGTCAATACCACCGATCCCGAATATTATAAGTGGACCCAGTGGATCTTTCTGCAGCTCTTCAAAAAGGGTCTGGCCTATAAAAAGGAAATGAACGTCAACTGGTGTACCGGCTGTAAGGTCGTTTTGGCCAATGAAGAAGTGGTAAACGGCGTTTGCGAGCGTTGCGCCAGCCCGGTCGTTCATAAGGTGAAGAGCCAGTGGATGCTGAAGATCACCGAGTATGCCGAAAAGCTGATCGAGGGCTTGGAGGGCGTGGATTTCATCGAACGCGTCAAGACCCAGCAGCTGAACTGGATCGGTAAGTCCACCGGTGCCACCGTTCGTTTCGGCACTACCGTCGGTACTGAGCTGGAGGTCTATACCACCCGTCCCGATACCCTTTTCGGTGCTACTTATATGGTAATCGCACCCGAGCATCCTTTGATCGATACTTATAAGGATCAGCTCACCAACTATGATGAGGTAATTGCTTATCGGAATACCGCCGCCGCCAAGAGTGATTTTGAGCGTACCGAGCTGGTAAAGGATAAGACCGGCGTCAAGCTGGAGGGGATCCGCGGTATCAACCCGGTTAATGATAAGGAAATCCCCATCTTTGTATCCGACTATGTGTTGATGTCCTACGGTACCGGTGCCATCATGGCAGTCCCTGCCCATGATACCCGGGACTATGAGTTTGCCAAGGTCTTTGATCTGCCTATCATCCAGGTGGTTGCCGGCGGCGATATCTCCGAGGCGGCCTTTACCGATGTGGCTACCGGTACGCTGATGAACAGCGGATTTTTGGACGGTCTTTCGGTGGAAGAGGCGAAGAAAGCCATCATCGAGCATCTTGCCAAGACCGGCAAGGGCGAGCCGAAGACCAACTATAAGCTTCGCGACTGGGTCTTCTCCCGTCAGCGTTATTGGGGCGAGCCCATTCCCATCGTCCATTGCCCCAAGTGCGGCCCCGTGGCATTGCCGGAGGAGCAGCTGCCCCTCTTGCTGCCGGACGTAGAAAGCTATGAGCCTACTGATAACGGCGAAAGCCCCTTGGCGGCCATGGAAAGCTTTGTCAATACCACCTGTCCGCAGTGCGGTGCCGCCGCCAAGCGTGAGACCGATACCATGCCCCAGTGGGCAGGCTCTTCCTGGTACTTCCTGCGCTATATGGATCCCCATAATAAAGAAGCGCTGGCTTCTCCCGAAGCATTGGAGTATTGGGGTCCCGTGGATTGGTATAACGGCGGTATGGAGCATACCACCCTCCATTTGCTTTATAGCCGTTTCTGGCATAAGTTCCTTTATGATATTGGCGTGGTCAAGACTGCTGAGCCGTACGCGAAACGTACCTCCCATGGTATGATCCTGGGCGAGGGCGGCGAGAAGATGTCCAAGTCCCGCGGCAACGTGGTCAACCCCGACGATATCGTTCGTGATTACGGTGCCGATACTCTTAGAACCTACGAGATGTTTATCGGCGACTTTGAAAAGAGCGCACCCTGGAATACCGCCAGCATTAAAGGCTGTAAGCGGTTCTTAGAGAAGTCCTTCAACCTGCTGGATATCCTTACCGAGGGCGATGAGATCTCTCCCGAGCTGGAGCGTGCTTTCCATCTGACCATCAAGAAGGTGGGCGATGATATCGATCACCTCAAGATGAATACTGCGCTGGCTGCTCTTATGAGCTTGATCAATGAGATCACCGCTAAGGGCAGTATCAATAAGAAGGAGCTGGAGATCTATATCAAGATGCTTTATCCCTTTGCTCCGCACCTGGGTGAGGAGATGTGGGAGACTGCCGGCTTTGCAGGCGATATGACCTATACACCCTGGCCTGCATACGATGAAGCCAAGACCAAGGCGTCCGAGGTAGAGATCGCCGTTCAGGTTCTGGGCAAGATCAAGAGCCGCGTCATGATCCCGGCAGAAGCTACCGAGGAAGAGGTGCTGACCATCGTCCGCGCAGACGAAAAGGTTGCCGCACTTCTGGAGGGCAAGAATATCGTTAAGGTCATCTACGTCAAAGGTAAGCTGATCAACCTGATCATTAAGTAAAAACAAAATTCCGGGAGGCAAAAGCCTC
>JAZNVY010000162.1:0-14569 GCA_045593105.1 Eubacteriales bacterium | reverse complement strand
CGACGAGGCGTACAGACGATCCAATATCAAGTGGTCACCCTCTTGACCACCAACGGACAGGCTCCCTTTGTGACCGTCTTTATGTATCTGGGCGAGGCGCAGAACGAGCAAGAAAAGCAAGACCTTGCACTGATCATCGAGGAAGTCCTGCTCCAGCGCTACGAGGGCGTCAAGAACGAAAAAGGGATCTGGGTCACCCCGGCATTCCCCAAGCTCATCTACGTCCTGGAGGAAGACAACATCCATGAAGATTCCAAGTACTGGTATCTGACCGAGCTGGCGGCCAAGTGCACCGCTAAGCGGATGGTTCCGGACTACATCTCCGAGAAAAAGATGCTGGAATTGAAGGTCGATAAAAACGGAGAGGGTCATTGCTACACCTGCATGGGCTGCCGCAGCTTCCTAACCCCCTACGTGGACGAAAACGGCAAGCCGAAATATTACGGCCGGTTCAATCAGGGCGTGGTCACCATCAATCTGGTGGACGTGGCGCTCTCCTCCGGCGGTGATAAAGAAAAGTTCTGGAAGATCTTTGAGGAACGGTTGGAGCTTTGCCATCAAGCCCTGCTCTGCCGGCATGAGCGGCTGAAAGGAACCCTTTCCGATGCAGCCCCCATCCTTTGGCAGTTCGGTGCATTGGCACGGCTGAAAAAGGGAGAACCCATTGATAAACTCCTTTTCGGCGGTTATTCCACCATCTCTCTGGGCTACGCCGGTCTTTACGAATGTGTCAAATATATGACCGGTAAGAGTCACACCGATCCGGAAGCCACCCCCTTTGCCCTTGAAGTCATGAACAAAATGAACGAGGCTTGCCGCGGCTGGAAAGCGGCGCACAATATCGACTTCAGCCTTTACGGCACCCCCTTGGAGTCCACTACCTATAAATTTGCCAAGTGCCTCCAGCGGCGGTTCGGCATCATTCCCGGTGTCACCGACAAGGGATATATCACCAACAGCTATCACGTTCACGTCACCGAAGAGATCGATGCGTTTGAAAAACTGCGGTTTGAGGCGCAATTCCAGCACCTCTCCCCCGGCGGTGCCATCAGCTACGTGGAAGTCCCCAATATGCAAGACAATATCCCGGCGGTTCTGCAGGTGATGAAGTTTATCTACGATAATATCATCTACGCCGAGCTCAACACCAAGTCTGACTATTGCCAGGATTGCGGCTACGACGGCGAGATCGAGATCGTAGAGGAAGACGGCAAGCTGCTCTGGCGGTGCCCTAACTGCGGTAATACCGACCAGGATAAAATGAACGTGGCGCGCAGAACCTGCGGTTATATCGGTACCCAGTATTGGAACCAGGGTCGCACCCAGGAGATCAAGGAAAGGGTTCTGCACTTATAATGAACTACGCTGAAATTAAAAACTGCGATATCGCCAACGGCGAGGGCGTACGGGTCACCCTCTTTGTCTCCGGATGCACCAATCGGTGCGAGGGCTGCTTCCAGCCGGAGACCTGGGATTTTTCCTACGGGAAGCCCTTTACCGCCGAAACAGAGGAAGAACTACTTACGCTCTTAAAGCCGGACTACATCAACGGTCTGACCCTTTTGGGCGGGGAGCCCTTCGAACCGGAAAACCAGCGTGCACTCCTCCCCTTTATCCGGCGCGTCAAAACGGTATATCCCCATAAAAACATCTGGGCGTTTACCGGCTTTACCCTGGAGGAATTATGGGAGAAAGCCCCTCACCCCCGGTGCGAAGCAACGGATGAACTGCTGACGCTGATCGACGTTTTGGTGGACGGCAAATTCATCCTGGCGCAAAAGAATATCCGCCTGCGGTTCCGCGGCTCGGAAAACCAGCGGCTTCTGGATCTTCCTGCCAGTCTGAAAGCAGGCACCCCTATCCTTTGGGAGTAAACCAAAACGGCAGAGATTTCTCTGCCGTTTTTTCTTGACAATTCCTGCCAATATGATAGAATTGCAATAGTAATAATAGGAAAGAGGGATCGTTATGAAACACGCAAATCTTCATCTTCATTCCACTTTCTCCGATGCGGAGCTGACGCCGCGGCAGTTGGTCCGGATCGGTAAATCCCTGGGCTACCGCGCCCTGGCGCTGACCGACCACGAGACCGACGGCGGCTGCAAGGAATTTATATACCACGCCCGTAAAGAGGGGCTGAACGCCATCTCCGGCATCGAGTTTTACGGCTACCAGGAAGGAACAAAGCTGCACCTTACCGCCCTGGATTTTGATATGGACGATCCCGGTCTCCGCGCCTTTGTCAAGTTACGTTGCGACCTGCGCAACGAATGTACGCGAAAATGCATCGAGCGCGGCATTGAATTAGGCTACGTGCAGGGCTTCACCTGGGACGATATTCTGGAATATGCCCCCAAAGGCTATTGGATCTGCATCAATACGGTGATGGAGGTCATGAAGTTTAAAAAACTGGTCCCCTACGACTACGATTGGACGGACTTCCGCATGAAGATCTTTAACGCACCGGAAGCTAAGGCTTTTCGCCCCGCTCCGCCTACTGCCGAAGAGGTCATCAAGATCGTTCGCCAGGCCGGCGGTGTCGTCGCCCTGGCGCATCCCAACGAGATCTGGCTCAGTTATCTGGATAAACTGGTGGATTACGGCTTAAACGGCATTGAGATCTCCCACCCCAATATCCAGCCCCATATTCCCTATCTTGCCTCCGAGGCGGCGGATAAGTATAACCTTTACCGATGCGGCGGCACCGATCACGACGGTGCCATGAGCGGCAACGGCGGAAATCGTGCCCAACCGGTACTTTCCGGTATTACCGAAGAAGAATATACTACATTAATAGAAAGAAGACTTGGACGATGAACAAACCGAAAATTTTATTATCCTACGGGATGCCTACCCCGAAATCTCACTACCACCTTTACGTGGACGCCATCGAAAAGAACGGCGGCCTTGCCGAGCTGCGCCTGTATCCCGAGGCAGATCACCGGGGCTACGACGGACTGCTCCTATGCGGCGGTATGGATATTCACCCCTCCCGCTACGGCGAAGAGGTCAACGGCTCGGTGGATATGGAAGAAGCGCGGGACAACAGCGAGTTTCCCCTCGCCAAAGCCTTTATCGAGGCGGGCAAGCCGGTCTTTGGCATCTGCCGCGGCTTCCAGCTTTTGAACGTATATTTCGGCGGTTCCCTTATCCAGCACCTTCCCAATGCGGAAGACCACCGCACCACCGAAGAAGAAAAGGTTCATTTGGTGACCGCCGAGGACGGCAGTTTCTTTGACGAAACCTTTGGCAAGGATTTCCCGGTCAACAGCTACCATCATCAGGCAGTCAAGGAATTGGGCAAAGGGCTGAAAATCACCCTCCGCTCCAAAGAAGACGGCGTTGTGGAGGGCTTTGATCATGAAAGCCTGCCCATCTTTGGCGTGCAGTTCCATCCGGAGCGGATGTGCCAATCCTGGGACAAACCGGAAACGGTAACCAGCGACCCCATGTTCGAGCGATTTATTGATATGTGCAAAAAATAAGAGGAGCAAATGCTCCTCTTATTTTTTCTTCGCATAAGCGGATGGGGTCAAACCGTACCGCTTGGTAAAGGCGGTGCGAAAATATTTCACCTCCGAAAAGCCGGAAAGTTCTGCCACCTGCTTTTGGGTATAGTACCCCGACCACAAAAGGCTGCAAGCATAGTCAAACCGTAAATTCAGCACAGTCTGCAAGGGAGACTCTCCAAAATGGGCGCGATAAACGCGACGAAAATACACCTCACTGACAAAGCAGGTCGCTGCCAATTCTGCCACCGAAAACTGAGGATCTTTGAACTTCTTTTTCAAAAGCTCCACTCCCGGGGCGATGACTACCGGCACCGAAGGATCTTTTTCCTTTCGCTTGAGTTCGTCAAAAATCTGATATAAGAGCCCCATCGAGCGGTTATAGTCGCCAGATTCCCAGGTGGTCAGCAATTTTTGAAATAACGGCTCTAACTCTCCTGCATTCCGCACAAACTGAATCTCATTTCCCGGATCGCCAAAGGCTTCCATATGGGCGACGATCAATTCCTCAGGTCCATGATTTTTGTGCCGATAATCCACCCCCGGAGGCACATAGAAAACACTTTCACTCTCTCCTTTAAGGACTTGATCATGCACATAAAAAGTGCTGTTCCCCATCAGTCGGTAGGAAATCCCGGTATGGGTTCTCCCCTCTGCCATAACGTCGCGAATGGGACGCTGCACTTTAAAAACACCTGTCAGACGAAAGGCACAATTCCGATTCTCATAAAACATCTGCTCACCTCTATTTTATGATACCGATTTTAGTTTCGAAAATCAACCCTTTTCTATCATTTTTTATGTTTACCTCTTTCTTCCGTCCTGTTAAAATAAAATCAGAATGGAGGATAAGTCATGACCAATATTAAAAACGCAAAAGAATTACGGATCAAAAACGCCAATACCGAGTGGTGGGTTCATGAGCAGGCGGTAGTTGCCGCCAATGGACTGACCTATATTGCTTACTTCACCGATACCGGTGAAATTCATATTAAAGAGTTGGACGCCAAATGCAGTAAAACACCCTCCCGTGACTTCCGCCTCAGTAAATTGAACTACAATTATGCTGATGAGCATAATGCTGCCGGCATGTGTATTTTGGAAAACGGCAAAATCATCGTAGGCTATACCGGCCATAAGGTACCGGACATCCACTACCGCATCACTGATCGACCCTATGATATTTTTTCCTTTGGTCCGGAACGAACCATTCCTTGCGAAGGCGCCGCCACCTATGTACAGATCTTTGAAAACACCAAACGAGGCGAACTCTGGCTCTTCAACCGCGAAGCAGGCAATACCTGGCACTTTCGCATCTCCAAGGATGATGGCGAAACCTGGAGTGCCCCTCGTACCTTTTTCCGCGCCACCAATACCCAAGAGGAATTTAGCCAATACCTCCAAGAGACCGGCTATATGATTGACGGTGCGGAGTTAAGCGGTCTTTACTATGCCGACATCCGCAAGCAAGAGATCAAAATGGATGGCAACATGGACGAGCAATGGTTCTTTGCCCTCTACGGTCATCCCTACAAATCCTTGGATCATAGCATCCACACCGGTATTTTTCGCTCCGACGGGCAGCTTTTAAAAACCGACGGCACCCCCACCGATTTTAATTTATTTGAGGGAAACGGTTCCCTCGATCTCAAGCAGTTAGACCTGGTCTATCAGGCTCCCATGGGCGATACCGTTCGTCTATCTGCTGTGGCTCCCACTTTGCCTCTGCGTATCGGCTTTGCCGCCTTCTCCATGAAGAATGACGTAGCAAACCCTGATCCTGAAAAGCCGGTTTATTATTCCGCCACCTTCAGGGATGGCAAATGGCAGCTTTCCGCCCCCATCTGCAAAGCAGGCGAATTTCTTGCCCAAAACATTTTGGATGGTTCTCAAAGTGCCTTAGGCGGTATGGCATACTATTACGGCATGGGCGAAGCTGCCATCAACCCCAAGCATGAAGGAAAGGTCATCCCCACCAATAACCGTATCTTTATTGCGCGCTTTGACGGCAAGGATCGGGTCTTGGAGTGCTATCGCTCCACTGACTACGGAAAAACCTATCAATTAGAAGAAACCTTTCGCCGTATTCCCAGCGAAAAAGGCATCAAAACCTGGCGCCCTGTTGTGCCGTCCCACGCGCAAGGAAATCTGCCCGTCTACTGGCACGAAGGGGTCTATACCGCCCATACCGGCGGCTGGGAGTGCGATACCGTTATGCTGATTGAATATGATGATTGAGGTGCTGATATGAACGAAAATACAATTAAAAAAATAACGACCGTCTTAGTCGGTCTGGGTCGCTACGGCACCAAGATCGCAAAGTATATCCTTCCCCGGATGGAAGAAATCGGAATGGAGATCGCCGGCGTTGTAGATCCCGGCTATGACTACTCCCCCATGAAAGAGGAGATGGATCGGCTGCAGGTCCCCCATTATGCAACCTTAGAAGAGTTCTACGCCGAGCATAAAGCGGATCTGGCGATCCTCAGCTCTCCCATTCAGTTTCATGAGGCGCACTGTATCACCGCTATGCGCAACGGCAGCGATTGCCTTTGCGAGAAACCTACCGCCGCCACGGTGGCGCAATCGGATCGAATGGCAGCCGTTGCCGCCGAAACCGGACGCACCCTGCACATCGGCTTCCAGCTCTCCTATGCGCCTGCCATTCTGGCGCTGAAAGAGGATATTCTGAACGGCAAATTCGGCAAGCCCATCAGCATGGACTCTCTCACCTGCTGGCCTCGGGACAGCGAATATTATGCCCGTCCCTGGTGCGCCAAGCTTTATATGGACGGTCAGCCGGTGCTGGACAGCATTGCCATGAACGCCTGTGCCCACTACCTGCACGCCGTATTCTTTTTACTGGGGGATCGGATGGATCGCTCAGCGATGCCCGCTCAGATTGAGTCCTTGCTCTGTCGCGCCAACGACATCGAAACCTTCGACACCGCCCTGCTGAAGTTGACGGTAAAGGGTGTCCCCTTCCATTTTATGGCGACCCACACCACCGCCGGTCGATTTGAACCAATGGTGCGACTACGGTTTGAGAAAGCCACCGTTGAAATTTCCGATTGGGCAGAGAACGACTATGTACGGGTCACTTATCCGGACGGCACTGTCAAAGACTACGGCAAGGTTCGCCCCGAACTCTTCCGCAAGATCCCCTACTGCTGCGACGTCATCCGCGGCTTGGAAAAGCCAATCTGTACCCCCGAAACCGCCAAGCCCCATCTGCTCTGCATCAACGCCATCACCCAGCTGACCCCAGTTCAGACCTTGACTGAAACAGAGGTCGTCAACGACGTCGTGGTGGTAAAAGGCTTGGAGGGAACTCTGCGTGAAGCGTACGAAACGAACAAAATGCCTTGGGAGCTGACCGACCGCTTCGGTGCGCCCACCCATATTGAACTTGCCGGCTATACCGGCTGGAGGGAAGAATGATGAAAATTTGTATCATCGGCGGATCGGGTCATTTCCGCTACGTCATGGAGCAACTAAAAAAACATACCCTCGTCGGCATCGCGCCCGGTGTTCCGGGCGAAGATCTCTCCAAGCTGCGAGAAGCATTAAATAAAAACGGCATCTCTTTTGAAGAATATGAGGATTATCGCGCTCTGCTTCCCCTTTCCAAAGTGGCGGTGGTCAACACCCAATTCAATCTCAATGCCTCCATTACCATCCAATGCTTAAATCAAGGGATCTTCGTCTTCTCTGAAAAACCCCTGGCCACCACCCCCAAGGAGCTGGAGCAGGTGCGAAAAGCGGCAGAACACTCTACCGCTTTTGTTTCCGCCATGTTTGGTATCCGCTATTCCTCTTGGTTTCTCACTGTAAAGGAGGCTGTAAAACGCATTGGCACCATCCGGCTGATCAATGCCCAAAAGTCCTATCGGCTGGGCAGCCGTCCCGCCTTTTTCGATGATAAGATAACCTTTGGCGGCATCATTCCATGGGTGTCTATCCACGCCATCGACTGGATCCACGCCCTTACCGACGCCAAGGTGCGCCGCATCTCCGCCATGGTCAGCAATTCCCATAATTTTGACCACGGCGACTTAGAGATGACTGCCCTCTGCCAGTTTGAATTAGAGGGAGAGATCCTGGCATCGGTCACCGCCGATTATTATCGCCCGGACGGCGCTCCCACCAAGGATGACGACCGTATCCGCGTCGTCGGTACCAAAGGGATTGTGGAACGCATCGGCGACACCATTACGCTGATCGACGAGGAAGCGGTCACCACCCTCCCCCTCCTGCCGGCTGAGGACGTTTTCGCGCTGTTCCTGCATCGGGTGAGCGGCGAAGAGGTGGGCGTCACCCCGGAGGAAAGCTTTTATATGACTGAGCTGGCGCTCAAAGCAGATGAACTCGCAACCAAATAAAAAATGCGCGTGCTTAGCACGCTCATTTTTTAGTCTTCGTATACAATCTTTCCGTTTACAATGGTCTTATAGGCATGAGCACCGACGGTGGTCAGGGGATCGGCAGTCCAGATGACCACGTCTCCGTCTTTTCCGGCTTCCAAAGAGCCGACCCGATCGGCGATGCCCATCTGGGTAGCAGGATTGATGGTGATGGCTTTCCATGCCTCCTCATAAGGCAGACCCTCGCTTGCCGCGAGACCGGCGCAGAGGGGCAACCAGCGCAAGGGGGTAACGGGCGCATCGGTGATGATGCTGATGGGGACGCCGGCCTCATGAAGCACGGCGGCGGTCTTAAAGCTTTTAGCATTCAATTCCACCTTGCTCTTATTGCCAAAAGTGGGACCCACCAAAGCAGGATAACCCTCCTTCGCCAGTTCATCCGCAATGACTCTGCCATCGGTACAATGATCCAAGGTCAACCGAAGGTCAAATTCCTTAGCGATGCGGATCGCGGTCAGGATATCGTCTGCCCGATGGGCATGAGCCTTCAGCGGAATTTCTTTTTTGAGGACCGGGATCATCGCCTCTAATTTCATATCAAAAGAAGGGTCTTTCCCTGCTTCTTTTGCCTCTAAATAGTTTTTAGCTTTGAAGAGCAGTTCACGCAGTAAAGCCGCATTGCCCATCCGGGTATACGGTGCTTTCTTGGAGGTCTGACCAAAGAAATTTTTGGGATTTTCACCAAAGGCGCATTTCATCGCAATGGGATTTTTGATGATCATATCATCCACCCGCTTGCCCACCAGCTTGATGGCGGCAAAGGTACCGCTCACCACCTCGGCACTGCCCGGACCGGTGCAGGCGGAGGTGACACCGTAGCGCAGCGCCTCTCCGAAGGCTTCATCAATGGGGTTCAGACCGTCAATGGCACGCATTTGAGGAACGATGGGATCTGATTTTTCATTGACCTCATTTCCTTCCCAGCGCAAGCCTTCCATATGCAAACCGATATGGCAATGAGCCTCCACGCAGCCGGGGGTCACGAGACGTCCCTCTGCATCAATCACTTCCGCACCCTCAGGAGCAGTCAGATCTGCGCCGATTTCGGCAATTTTTCCCTCATTATCGATCAGGATACAGCCCTTTTCCAGTTCTGTCCCTGCCATAGTTTTTACATATCCGTTTTTAATTAAAAGCATAATCCCTATACTCCCTTTGCTTTTTTATCAGTATACCAGTTTTTAAGCATATTGGCAAGCACATTTTCTTGACACAAAGGTGCAATTATGATAAAATATCGGGGTATATTTTATATTGTAAGGAGTTATTATGGATAAGAAACAGGAATTCAAGCCTTATATTCCTGCCGAAAAGATCACCCCGGAATTGACCATCACTTCCATCATCATGGGTATTCTCTTGGCAGTAATCTTTGGTGCGGCGAACGCCTATCTGGGGCTTCGCGTAGGCATGACCGTCTCCGCCTCTATTCCGGCGGCAGTCATTGCCATGGGCGTGATCCGCGTGATCATGCGCAAAAACTCAATTTTGGAAAGCAATATGGTGCAGACCATCGGCTCCGCCGGTGAGTCCCTGGCCGCCGGTGCCATCTTCACCCTGCCTGCCCTCTTCCTTTGGGCAAACGAGGGTAAAATGGACAAGCCCGGCATCCTGGAGATCACCCTCATCGCCTTGCTTGGCGGTCTTTTGGGTGTCTTCTTCATGGTCCCTCTCCGCAACGCTTTGATCGTACGGGAGCACGGCATTCTCCCCTACCCAGAGGGTCAGGCCTGTGCCGAGGTCATGCTGGCCGGCGAAGAGGGCGGTTCCAACGCCGGAACGGTCTTTGCCGGTATGGGCTTTGCCGCCTTCTTTAAGTTTATCATCGACGGTCTGAAGCTTGTCCCCGGTGAGGTTTCCTTAGAGGGAACCACCAAGACCTATCCCGGTGCAATCGGTACCCAGATCTATCCTGCAGTCATGAGCGTCGGCTACATCTGCGGTCCCCGAATTTCTTCCTACATGTTCGCAGGCGGACTTCTAAGCTGGATCATTTTAATTCCCATGATCGTCATTTTCGGCGCAGAATTGATCCTTTATCCCGGTACTGAAACCATTGGCAATCTCTTTGCCTCCGGCGGTACCAGCGCCATCTGGAGTACCTACGTACGCTATATTGGAGCAGGCGCTCTGGCAGCAGGCGGTATCATCAGCCTTGTAAAATCTCTGCCCCTCATCGTCCGTACCTTCCGGGATGCCGTCAAGAGCATGGGCGGTGCCAAAGCCAGCACTCTCCGTACCGAGCAGGACATCAATATCAAGATCGTCCTCTTCTCCATTTTGGTGCTGACCCTGGCAGTATGGCTGGTTCCTGCCATCCCCGTCTCCCTCATTGGTGCAATTATCGTCGTCATCTTCGGCTTCTTCTTTGCCACCGTCTCCTCCCGGATGGTCGGTCTGGTCGGCAGCAGTAACAATCCGGTCTCCGGTATGGCCATCGCCACCCTGCTGATCGCCACCCTCATCCTTAAGGTGACCGGTGAATCCGGCGCTACAGGAATGCAGGCTGCTATTGCCATCGGCTCTATTATCTGTATCGTCGCCGCCATCGCCGGAGATACCTCTCAGGATCTCAAGACCGGCTATCTCCTGGGCTCTACCCCCAAGAAACAGCAGATCGGCGAGATCCTGGGCGTAGTCGCTTCCGCTCTGGCCATCGGCGCCACTCTCTACCTTTTGGATAGCGCGTGGGGCTTCGGTTCTGAGGAGCTGGGCGCACCGCAGGCAACTTTGATGAAGATGGTCATCGAAGGCATCATGGGTGGTAATCTGCCCTGGGGTCTGATCCTGATCGGCGTCGCCATTGCCATCGTCGTGGAGATCCTGGGCATCCCCGTCCTCCCCTTTGCCATCGGCGTCTATCTGCCGGTTCAGCTCAATGCCTGCATCATGGTGGGCGGCTTGATCCGGTTGTTCTTTGATAAAATGAAGAAGGACGAGGAAAAGAAGAAGGGCATCGTCAATAACGGCATCCTCTTCTGCTCCGGCATGATCGCCGGTGAGGGTCTTATCGGCATCCTGCTTGCTATTCTGGCAGTCTTCAACGTAGGCTCTCTCCTGGATCTCTCCGGTCTTTTGAACCTGCCCGGCTGGGCCTCCAATATCGGCAGTATTCTGGTCTTTGGACTGATCATCCTCTCCCTTTTGAAGTTCACCCTTTGGAACAAAAAGTCCAAGTAATATGAAAAAGAAGGTCGTATCTGAAAACTATCTGGATCGAATTCCCACCCGGGCGGCAGGGATCGAATGGAAAGCCAATTCCGAAGGCATGGTCACCTTAGAGATCCAAAATACCGGCTGGGCGAACCGGCTGGCACAGATCTTCTTTGGACGTCCCAAGGTCAGCTATATCCATCTGGACGAGCTGGGCAGCTTTGTCTGGCCGCTTCTGGACGGCGAACGCGACATCACTGCTCTCGGCAAATTGGTGGACGCCCAATTCGGCGAAAAGGCGCATCCACTTTACGAGCGGCTGGCGCAGTATTTCAGAATTTTAGATAGTTATCATTTTATTGAATGGAAATAAGAACCCGACCCGCTAACGCAATTAAAATTGCGAGCGGGTACCCCGGAACCTTGTTGTATTCACAATAAGCAAAAGGCACGAAGGTAAAACCTTCGTGCCTTTTCGTCATTAACCTTGGGATCTTCTATATTGAATTTTTATCTTTCCTATGGTAAAATAGATTTTGGCGTATCGCGCTAATTCTCTAACAAGGTATAATATTATGAACATTATTATCGTAGGCGGCGGCAAGACCGGCGCCACACTGGCTCAATCGCTGACGGCGGAGGGGCATGACGTTACGGTCATCGACCAGAATACCGACCGCATCAACGACATCTGCGGAAACAACGACGTCATGGGTCTAATCGGCAACGGCATGAACTACAGCGCTCTCTCAGAGGCCGGCATTGCAGATGCAGACCTCTTGATCGCGGTGACCGGCTCCGATGAGCAAAACCTGCTCACCTGTCTTTTCGCCCGTAAATCCGATCATTGCGCCACCATTGCCCGGGTACGGAACCCCATGTATATCACCGAGACGGAGTTTATCAAAGATCAGGTAGGGCTTTCCCTCATCATCAATCCCGAATTGGAAGCTGCCAACACCATCTCAAGAATTCTGCGGTTTCCAGGCGCTATTGATATCAACTCCTTTGCCAAAGGAAAGGCAGAGATGCTGACCTTTAAGGTTCCCCAAGGTTCCCTTTTGGACGGACGCACTCTGACCCAGATCCGCAGTAAGGTGGAGTCCAAGGTTATTTTCTGCAGCGTCGAGCGCGCCGGTCAATGCCATATTCCTTCCGGTCATTTTGAATTGCAAGCCGGGGACAAAGCCACCATCCTCATCCAGCCGCGGGAGGCCATCAAGTTCTTCCGCCAGATCAAGCTGGAGACCCAAAGCGTCAAAAACGTCATGATCGTCGGCGGCGGAACCATCACCTATTATCTCGCCAAGCAGCTACTGGATAACCGCATCTCCGTCAAGATCATCGAAATCGACGAGCAACGCTGCCATGAATTGGCAGAGCGATTGCCCGGTGCCATGGTCATCAACGGTGACGCCTCCGATAAACACCTCCTTTTGGAGGAGGGGATCGAAGCCATCGACGCCTTCGTGGCCTTGACCGGCTTTGACGAGGAAAACATCCTCCTCTCCCTCTACGCCAAAGAGATGAGCCACGCCAAGGTAGTCACCAAGATCGACCGATTGATCTTCCACGAGCTGATCGACAATCTGGATCTGGACAGCGTCATCTATCCTCATGCACTGACCAACGAAGTCATCCTCCAATATGCGCGCGCCAAACAAAATGCCATGGGCAACAATATTGAGACCCTCTATAAACTGATGGAGGATCAGGTAGAAGCGTTGGAATTCAAGATCGGCCAGAATGCGCCGGGGCTGGGGATCCCCCTCCGGGATCTCGACCTAAAGAAAAACCTGCTGATCTGCGGCATCTTCCGCGATCGCCGCTTTATCCTGCCGGACGGCGATACTGCCATCCAGTCCGGAGATCGGGTCATCGTCGTGACCGGGCAGGCGCGCCTCAACGACTTTAAGGATATCTTGAGGTAAGCCTATGAATTTACGGATCATTTTTTATATCATCAGCTACGTTTTAAAAATTGAAGGTATTTTGATGCTGATACCGGCGGCGGTAGGATTGCTCTACCGGGAGCAAGAAAGCTACGCCTACTTGATCTGCGGAGCGGCGCTGGCTTTCATCGGCATCCTCAGCACCTTGAAAAAGCCGAAAAATCAAGTGTTTTACGCTAAGGAAGGATTTATCTCCGTCGCTCTCAGCTGGCTGGGACTGAGCTTCTTTGGCTGTATCCCGTTCATTCTGAGCGGAGATATCCCCCACTTTGCAGATGCTTTCTTTGAGATGGTATCCGGCTTTACCACCACCGGCTCCACCATTCTGACCGACGTGGAGGCCCTTTCTCACGCCTCCCTTTTCTGGCGCAGTTTCTCCCATTGGATCGGCGGTATGGGCGTCCTGGTCTTCATCCTCTCCATCCTGCCTATCACCGGCGGTGCAACCATGCATTTAATGCGTGCGGAAAGCCCCGGCCCGCAGGTTGGAAAGATGGTGCCCAAAATCCGGGACACCTCCAAGATCCTTTATATAATTTATACCGCCATGACGCTTTTGGAGATCGTCGTTCTGATTGCGTGCAAAATGCCGATCTTCGACGCTGTCACCCTCTCTTTCGGCAGTGCCGGCACCGGTGGCTTTGCTATCAAAAACTCGGGACTCGCTGATTATTCTGCGATCTGCCAATATGTCGTCGGCATCTCTATGATCCTCTTCGGCGTCAATTTCAACGTCTACTTTCTTCTGCTGCGGCGGCACCTTAAGCAAGCGTTGCGCTGCGAAGAGGCACGCTGGTACGCCGCCATCATCGGCGCGTCTACGCTGATCGTCTTCGTCAATACCTTAAAGCTTTTTGACACCGCAGAAGAAGCTTTCCGCCACGCCTTTTTCCAGGTCGGCAGTATCATCACCACGACAGGCTTTACCACTTTTAATTTTGATCTCTACCCGGAGCTTTCAAGGTTAGTTTTAGTCATTTTGATGTTCATCGGTGCCTGCGCCGGCAGTACCGGCGGCGGTATCAAGGTCTCACGGATCATACTGCTTGCCAAGTCGGTGGGACGGGAGATCTCTCAGATCGTCCATCCCAGAACGGTCAAAAAAATTCGCTTAGAGGGCAAAACGGTAGAAAACTCCACCATTCAGTCGGTCAATACCTACATGGCCGCCTACGTCCTGATCTTTTTCGGCTCCATGCTGGTGGTCTCTTTGGATAACTTTGATTTCGTTTCCAATTTCACCGGCGTCGCCGCCACCCTTAATAATATCGGTCCGGGGCTCAACATGGTGGGACCCATGGAAAACTTCAGTAAGTACTCCGACCTCTCCAAATATATCTTTTGCTTTGATATGCTGGTCGGACGCCTGGAGATCTTCCCTATGCTGATCCTGCTGCGCCCTGCAGTCTGGAAGCGCCCCATCCGCACCATACGGAAAAAAATAAAGCATTAAAAAAGAGGCTGTTTTAGAGTCGTACTCTAAAGGATAGTAATAGAACGAATAAATCTCTCAATTTGGCTCCGTAGGCTG
>JAZNVY010000161.1:0-1507 GCA_045593105.1 Eubacteriales bacterium | reverse complement strand
TTGATCTCCTCAAAGGCACGCATGATGCCCAGGCGACCGCTTTCAAAGGTCAGTCCGCCCTGCATAAAGGCGGTGTAGGGGGGCTTCATGGGACCGTCGGCGGAAAGCTCGATGGATGCACCCATGACGAAGGCACCTGCTGCCATTACCACCGGCGCGTCGTAGCCGGGCATCTCCCAGGCCTCGGGGGTAACGAAGCTATCTACCGGCGAGCCGGACTGAATTCCCTTGCAGAAGGAAAGCAAGCCTTCCGGGGTTCCCAGAGAGATGGTCTGGATGATATCGTAGCGCGGAGCGTCTGCCGCAGGCGCGGTGACACAGTCGATCTGCTCAAACATCGCCGCCGCATACATGGCGGTCTTTTTTGCCTGCAGGACGGTATGGGGCGCTAAGAATAAGCCCTGATAAAGCTCCCGAAGCACGTTTAAGGTACAGCCGCTTTCCCGACCGATACCGGGAGAGGTCAGCCGATAGGAGCATAATTCGATGAGATCGGAGCGACCTGCAATGTAGCCTCCGGTGGGGGCGATGCCGCCGCCGGGGTTTTTGATGAGGGAGCCTGCCATCAGATCTACGCCGTAGTAGGTGGGTTCGTGCATCTCGCAGAATTCGCCGTAGCAGTTATCTACCATGACGATGACCTCCGGACGGAGACCGTGGACGAAATGCGCCACCTTGCCGATCTCCACCGCCGAAAGGGTGGGGCGGTTCTGGTAGCCCTTGGATTTCTGGATAAAGACCATCTTGATCCGCGGCTCCTTGAGGGCTTCCTCGATGGCGTCGTAGTCGATACCGCCGTCTAAGAGATCCACCTGGCGGTACTCGATGCCGAAATCTTTCAGAGAGCCCTCGCCGCCGTTGCCGGAAATACCGATGACTTCGTCCAAGGTATCGTAGGGCTTGCCGGTGACTGCCAACATGATATCATTGGGTCTCAAGACGCCGAATAACGCGACGGTCAGAGTATGGGTGCCGGAGATGAATTGGGGACGCACCAGGCAGTCCTCCGCCTCCAAAGCCCGGGCAAAGAGCTGATCCAGCGTATCACGCCCCCGGTCGCCGTAGCCGTAGCCGGTGGAGCCGGCAAAATGGGTCTCGCTGACCCGCTCGGCACGGAAGGCGTCCAGTACCCGATTGGTGGTATAAAATGCCACCTCTTCCGCTTCACGCACCGCCGGTGCGATCCGCTCCATTGCGATCTTGTCTGCTTGTTGAACGTTCATTTTTAACTCCTTAATAAAAATGCCGCCTTTTGGGCGGCATTTGATCAGTTTTCCAGATAGAATTTCACCAGCTCACCCAAAAGCTCATCCCGGTCGATCTTGCGGATCAGCGCACGGGCATTATTATGGTTGGTGATATAGGTGGGGTCCTCGCTGAGGATGTAGCCAACGATCTGATTGAGGGGGTTATAACCTTTTTCCTTAAGTGCATCGTAGACTGTGGTCAGCACTTCCTTCATCTTCATCTGTTCGTCCTTTGTAATTTTAAAGGGCATGGTCTGTTC
>JAZNVY010000160.1:0-2513 GCA_045593105.1 Eubacteriales bacterium | reverse complement strand
GCATCGTCTGATACCCCTCCGGCAAGCGGCGGATGAAATCATGGGCATTAGCCAGCTTTGCCGCTTCGATACACTCCTCGTCGGTGGCGTCCAGCTTACCGTAACGGATGTTTTCCATAACGGTGCCAGTAAAGAGATTGGTATCCTGCAGGATCACGCCGAGAGAGCGGCGCAGATCCGCTTTTTTGATCTTGTTGATATTGATGCCGTCGTAACGGATCTTGCCGTCTGCGATGTCGTAAAAACGATTGATCAGATTGGTGATGGTCGTCTTACCGGCGCCGGTGGCACCTACGAACGCCACCTTCTGACCCGGCTCAGCATAAAGGCTGATATCATGCAGGACGATCTTTTCCGGCACGTAGCCGAAGTCCACGTGATCCAGCACCACATCACCGGCCAGCTTGGTATAGGTGACAGAGCCATCCGCCTGGTGGGGATGCTTCCACGCCCACATTCCGGTACGCTCGGTACACTCGATGATTTGACCGTTCTCTTCCCGACAGTTGACCAGGGTCACGTAGCCCTCGTCCTGCTCCGGCTGCTCATCCATCAACTGGAAAAGCCGGGCGGCACCGGCTTGCGCCATAACTACCGCGTTGATCTGCTGAGAGATCTGGGAGACGTTGCCGGTAAACTGCTTCGTCATATTAAGGAACGGCACCACCGCCGCAATGGTCAGCGGCAGCCCGGAAAAGGAAAGGTTGGGCACATGAAGTGCCATCAGCACGCCGCCCACGATGGCGACACTCACGTAAAGAATATTGCCGATATTGCCGAGAATCGGCATCAGGATATTGGCAAAACGGTTGGCACTTTCAGCATCCTTAAAAAGTTGCTCGTTCAGACGGTCAAAATCCTTTTTAGAGGCTTCCTCATGGCAGAAGACCTGCACCACCTTCTGGCCGTTCATGATCTCCTCCACAAAGCCTTCCATCTTACCCATAGCTTGCTGCTGACGAACAAAATAACGGGCACTGTTGCCGCCGACCTTTTTCGTAACAAAGGTCATTGCCACCACGCCCAAAACCACCACCAAGAACATCCAGAAGCTATAGTAGATCATGATGGAGACTACCATCACCACCACGATGATCGCAGTAATCATATTGGGCAGGCTCTGAGAGACCAGCTGGCGCAGGGTATCAATATCGTTGGTATAATGGCTCATGATATCGCCGGTATGGTTGGCATCAAAATAACGAATGGGCAAGCGCTGCATCCCATCAAACATTCTCCGGCGCATTTTATGCAGAAAGCCCTGGGTCACGATGGCCATCAAGCGGTTATAGGTGAAGGAGCAGGTCAGCGAGACCGCATAGATACAAAGCAAGGAGACCGCGATCCGGACGATGCCACCATATACTGCATCCAAGCCCTTTACCAGGCCTTCCTCCACCAAAGTGACGGTCTGCCCCATAAAGATGGCCGGCATGGTACTGGAGACCGCCGTGATCAAGAGGCAGATCAGCACCACCGTCAGATGCACGGGATAGTCCTTAAACAGCAGACGGATCACGCGCAATAAAGTTCCCTTCGGCACCTTGATAGGCGGACGGGTATCGGTTTTCTTAGCCATTCTGCTCACCTCCCTTATTCTGAGAGGTATAGACCTCTTGGTAAATCTCATTACGCGCCAAAAGCTCTTGATGAGTGCCCAGATCGTCGATCTGACCGCCATTCATCACTACGATCAGATCGGCCTCCTCTACCGAGGAGATCCGCTGGGCAATGATCAGCTTGGTGGTGCCGGGAATCTCTTCCCGGAAGGCCTTACGGATCATGGCATCCGTATGGGTATCCACCGCACTGGTAGAATCATCCAAGATCAATACTTTCGGCTTTTTCAAAAGGGCACGTGCAATACAAAGGCGTTGCTTCTGACCGCCGGACACATTCGTACCGCCCTGCTCAATATAGGTATCATAGCCATCGGGAAACCGCTCAATAAAGTCATGAGCGCACGCCAATTTACAGGCATGGATCAATTCCTCGTCGGTAGCATTGGGATCGCCCCAGCGCAGGTTTTCCTTGATGGTTCCGGAGAACAGTACGTTCTTCTGCAATACTACCGCCACTTGATCGCGCAGGGTTTCCAGATCATATTCGCGGACATCGACACCGCCGACCTTAACACTTCCCTCCGTCACATCATAAAGCCGGGAGATCAACTGAATCAGCGTCGTCTTACTGCTGCCGGTTCCTCCAATGATCCCCACCGTCTGCCCGGATTTGATATGCAGATCGATGTTTTCCAGTGCATACTCCTCCGCTTTTTCAGAATACTTAAAGCTGACACTCTCAAAATCCAAAGAACCGTCTGCCACCTCATAGCGCGGAGAGGAGGGATTGCGGATGGTGCTTTGCTCATCTAAAACCTCCACAATTCGGCGCGCGGATTCTGCCGACATGGTCAGCATTACAAAGATCATCGAAAGCATCATCAAGCTCATAAGGATCTGCATACCATAGGTCAGCAATGCAGAAAGCTGACCCACATCCAAAGCTGCACC
>JAZNVY010000159.1:0-4538 GCA_045593105.1 Eubacteriales bacterium | reverse complement strand
TTAGGGGCATATAGGCAGAAAAGGTCCGCCCACGGATAATATCGCCCGCCTTGGTCAGGTCGATAACACCCACGTAACCAGCAACAGAGGTCTCCTTCAAAAGAACAATAAACTCATTGCAGAGGGTGGGCAGGACGTTTTTAAACGCCTGAGGGATGATGATATGGAGCATGGTCTGCAGATAGCTGAAGCCCAGGGATCTGCCCGCCTCAAACTGACCGTTATCCACCGAAACGATACCGCTTCGGAAGATCTCCGCCACGTAGGCACCGGAGTTTACACCGAAGGCAATGATCGCCACGGCAATACCATTTCGGGAGGAGGCAAAGATGATGAAATAAAAGATCATCAGCTGCACCACCACCGGCGTACCGCGTACCACCGTCAGGTAGAGGTTGCAGATTCCATTGACAAACCGCATGACCGCCCAGCTGAATCCGCCTTTTTTAGACATCGTCTCCTTATTCTTATCGTAAGTAGAGCGCACCGCCGCCACGATGATACCGATCAAAAGACCGATCAAGAGAGCAAAAAAGGTGATCTCCAGGGTAGCGCCCAAGCCCTTTAGCATAGATTTCCAGCGGTCGCTGGCAATAAAATTGAAATGAAAATCCTTGGCAAAAGCGATCCAAAGATCCTTAAACCAATTTCCAATGGTCTCAAAAAAATCCACGGTTTTTATTCCTTCCTAATGCAGAAAAACAGGGGGAGCAAGGGCTCCCCCCGTAATATTTCTCTCACTTATTTAGCAGGGATATAGGTCTCGATGATGGACTTCAAAGTACCGTCTGCCTTCATCTCGGCGATTGCCTTGTTAATGTCTTCCAGCAGCTTGGTATCTTCCTTATTGATCGCGATAGCATAGTCCTCAACAGCCCACTCAGCATCCAGGATCTGCAGACCGTCGTTAGCAGCCACAAAGCTCTTAGCAGGCTCGTTATCAATGATAACAGCGTCAACCTTATCGGAAACCAGAGCATTAACAGCATCTGCACCGCTCAGGTAAGCATTCACGTGATCCTCGCCGTAACCACCGTTTTCAACGGTATCAGCAGCGTAGATATGACCGGTAGTATCCTGCTGAACGCCGATCATTACGTCAGCACCACCCAGATCGTCCAGAGTCTTGATCTTGGAATCCTCTTTCACGATAACAACCTGAATACCGGTTGCATAAGACTCGGAGAAGTTTACCTTTTCCTTACGCTCGTCGGTAACGGTCATACCGGCGATACCCACGTCGTACTTGCCGGTCTGAACACCGGTAACGATGGAGCCGAACTCTACGTTCTCGATTACCAGCTCTTTGCCCAGCTTCTCGGCCAGCTTTTCAGCCAACTCAATGTCGATACCCTTGAACTCATCACCTTCCATATACTCATAGGGAGGAAATGCAGCATTGGTAGCCATAACCAACTTGGAATCATCCTTCTTCGCGCCGCAGCCTGCCAGGCAGGTCACGACCATCAGCATAGCCAGAACCAGACACAGAATTTTCTTCATGTTCATTGTTTGTTCCTCTTTTCATTGGATTTTTTATGTGATGTCTGTATTATAATGCATAATATTCGTGTTGTCAAGCATAAAATGCAAAAATATTTAAAAATTATTCCCAAATATACGCCATTAATTCTATATACCATGCACAAAAATGAATATACATCCCCTTTATGCATCCTTTTCTCTCTGAATTTTATTCACATAAGATGTATATTATTCAAAAGAAAATGGAATTATACTCATCCTTCAGCCGTTGCTGCTCCTCCACCGAGTCGGGAGTATAGGGCAGGCCGAAATAATCCAGAATACCCGTTGCGATTGCCACCCCGATCTCATAGACGTTGCGGACGATAAAATCCGCCTCCTGGGGATCTCCATGGCATCCCACCTCCACGATCACCGCCGGCATCCGGGTACGGCGCAGCTCGTAAAACCCCAAGCCTCCGTAAACGTTCTGCCCCGTTTCGATGCCCCGATCCTCCACGGGGGTCACCAGCGAGAGCCGTGCAAAGATGTCCTCCGCCAAG
Organism: Eubacteriales bacterium; assembly: GCA_045593105.1. Lineage (GTDB taxonomy): Bacteria > Bacillota > Clostridia > Oscillospirales > QAKW01 > QAKW01. Next base: position 2,511 of record JAZNVY010000159.1, on the reverse strand, counting down.
CGTTGACTGTCCGTCCCCGGACGGAAATAAAAGATCTTAGCGCCGCGCACCCCTGCATCGCAATAGACCGACCGGATAGCCACGTAAACGTCTGAATTTTGAGCGTTGGCATCTGCCACCACCGTCTGTAGGTCATAGGCCGGATTGTTACGCGCGGTAGTCAGTCCGTTGCGCACCAGCTCCAGTTCCACCACGTCAGCGATCAAATTCATCCGCTCTTCCTCTGTCCCGTAAGTACCATAGCCCTGATTAAAATGCCGGGGCGACGGCGATAAATAAACCTCAGGCATCTGCAATATTCCTCCTTTTCATATTATTATATGTAGAAAAAGAAGAAAAAAGGTGCGAAAATTTCGCACCTTTTTTGCAGCGTGTCAAAGAACCCTTTCGCACCTTTTTTGATTAGAATATTGTGTTCTGCAACCGCTCGATGGTGGGCACCGTTTCCTTGGCCTCCTCCACCCGACCCTCAAAATAGATCTTGATGGTATTGCCGATCAGCTCGTTATGCGCCTCGCAGGAGAAGCTGTTCTTCAAGCGTGCCTGCTGAGGGGGTTCCGACTCCAGCCCAAAGCTGAGGTAGCCCACGTATTTCAGTCCCATGATCATGCACCAGCCGTCAAAGTACTTGCGCAGCTCTTTGGGATCGCCGATAGGCGCACACAATTCCTCCAGATACGCCATGAATTTGGCTTTCTTTTCTTCATCCATGGGAGTATGATGATCAAAATCAAAGGAATAGGGAATAACGCCCAGCTTGATCTCTTTTTCGGAAATATCCAAAGTGGACATATAGCCTACGCCCCAGGTCGGGCGCTCATTTTTGGAGGGAAAGAAGAAATTACCCATACTGTAGACGATGGGCGTACCTTCATAATATTCATAACCCTGGGGGCAATGAGTATGCATGGCGATGACTGCCTTAGCGCCCAGATCGACGAAGTGACGGTACAGCCCCACCTTACCCGGCGAGGGGAAGGGATTGTGCTCGTTACCGCCGTGGAAATAGACGATGGGCAGAGCGCCCTGCTCCTTGGCGGCAAAGATGGCCTTGGTCACACGGGTGAGATCGTAGCCTGCAGTACCGGCCTGCGCCACGTCTGCGATACCGAACTCATTTTCATTGACGGCAATAATTGCCACCTTCAGCCCGTCCTTTTCCAGAACGGCCGGCTGATAAGCCTCTTCGATATTCTTACCGGCGCCGATGGCGATATAGCCTTTCTTCTCCAGGAATTCCTTGGTATAAAGCAACGCGCTGTCGCCATAATCCCGACTATGGTTATTGGCAAGCCCCACCACCGTCGGCTTCAAGGTGTCAAGAAATGCAGAAAACCGATCGTCGGAGATCAGATTGGGGCCTGCCTTGACGATGGGGGTATGCTCCTCCGGCTTACCGAAGATATTCTCCAGATTAAGAATACTGAAATCCGCCGCTTTAAAATGAGCGGCCGTTCCGGTCATGATCGCCTCCGCCTCTGCCGCGGAAGGCAGACGTTCAAAATAGTTAAACGACATATCTGCCGCAAATAAAATCTTCATTTGTTATTCCTCCCATTTATCGGCCAAACGATTGACCTGATCTGCAAACTTTGCCAAGTCCTTATTACTCCGTCCCCGGCATCGTTCGATGACGGCCATCAAGCGCTTACCGGCGCCCAGCAGACGGTCGAATACACTATCGTTCCGGATCTTCTTGGCGGAGCGTTTCTCCAGCCGAACCCGGTTTCCTTCCTCCAGCAGCATCCCGGTACGGACGTCGTAGACTGCGCCGTTATAGGGTGCCGTCGCCTCAAAACCCAGCCGTTCCCGGATGGTAGCGGCAAACTCATCACAGACGGTATCGTTGCCGTGATTGACAAAGACACGGGGCTGATTTTCCAAAGCACCCAGCCAATCCAGCATGATCTTTTGATCCGCATGACCGCTGATGCCGTCCATGGTCGCGATGGTAGCCTTGACCTGGATGGTCTCGCCGAAAAGCTTGACCTCGGTGGCGCCGTCCTGCAGATGACGTCCCACCGTCCCCTCTGCCTGATAGCCCACGAACAGCACCGTGCTGTCGGCACGCCAAAGGTTATGCTTTAGATGATGGCGGATCCGCCCCGCCTCGCACATTCCGCTGGCGGAGAGAATGACCTTCGGCGTCTTATTCTCATTGATGGCCATGGACTCCTCGCTGGTAACCGAGATCTGCAAGCCCTTGAAGTCCAGAACGTTGATGCCCCGGCCGATCAGCTCCAGCATCTCCCGGTCGTAATATTCCGTAAGATCCCCAAAATAGATCTTGGTGGCTTCCACCGCTAAGGGGCTATCCACGTAGACCGGGAACCCATCGTGCCCTTTGACCAGGCCTTTTTCCTTGATCTCCCGAATGAGATAGAGAAATTCCTGCGTCCGTCCCACCGCGAAGGAAGGGATGACCACGTTTCCGCCCCGGTCAAAGGTATCCTGCAAGACAGCCGTCAGCTGACCGACGTAATCCTTGCGTTCGCCGTGCAGACGGTTGCC
>JAZNVY010000158.1:0-4082 GCA_045593105.1 Eubacteriales bacterium | reverse complement strand
CGACCTTTGGAGCTTTTCCAATCTCATTCAGGTCTTTGAGAAAATGCATGAGAAGATGGGCGGTTCCATCATTATCATTTCCCATCAGGAGCGTATCCTCAATATTGCGGATAAGATCGTGGTGATCGCGGACGGCACCGTTCGAACCACCGGCGAGAAGGATGCCATTCTGCCGGAGCTGCTGAGCGCCAGCAGTCCTTGCAAGGTACTGACGGACAAGCTTTAATAAACGGAGAAGAATAAAATGGATCAAATTCAAAAGACATTACTGGAGCAGGTGGCGGATCTTCACGAGGTCCCTGCCGGTGCTTATAATATTCGGGCAAACGGCGCATCTGCCGGCCGGAATACGACGGCGAATATTGACATCGTCACCAAGGATGATTGCGACGGCATTGATATTATTATCAAGCCCTTTACCAAGAACGAGAGTATGCATATCCCCGTTATTCTCAGCGAGAGCGGCGTGCAGGATATGGTCTATAATGATTTCTATATCGGCGAGGGGGCAGAGGTCACCATCGTCGCCGGCTGCGGTATCCATAATGCCGGGGATGGAGAATCCCGTCATGACGGCATCCATACCTTCCACGTGGGCAAAAACGCCAAGGTCAAGTACGTGGAGAAGCACTACGGTCAGGGGGACGGTAACGGCAAGAATATCATGAACCCCACCACCGTCGTGGAGGTGGAAGACGGCGGCTATTTAGAGATGGAGACCGTCCAGATCAAGGGCGTGGACTCCACCAAGCGTGTCACTACCGCTAAATTAGGCGCTGAGGCGACGCTCATTGTTCACGAGAAGATCATGACCCATGGGGAGCAACTGGCAGAGACCGACTTCACCATTGATATGGACGGCGAGGGCTGCCATACCAATCTGGTCTCCCGGTCGGTGGCAAAAGGGAATTCTAAGCAGATCTTCCGCTCCAATATCCGCGGAAATAACCGTTGTACCGGTCATTCCGAATGTGATGCCATTATCATGGATAACGCCGTTGTAGCGGCTATTCCGGAGGTGGTGGCGGCGCATTTGGACGCCAGCCTCATTCACGAGGCCGCCATCGGTAAGATCGCCGGTGAGCAGCTTATTAAATTGATGACCCTGGGTCTTACCGAGCAGGAGGCCGAGGAGCAGATCGTCAATGGGTTCCTGAAATGATCGAGACCACCCTTTGCTATCTGGAAAAAGACGGCGCTTATCTGATGCTCCACCGCATCAAAAAGGAAAGGGACGTCAATAAGGATAAATGGATCGGCGTGGGCGGTAAGCTGGAGCCGGGAGAGAGCCCGGAGCAGTGTGCCCGGCGGGAGATCCTGGAGGAGACCGGGCTTGCGGCGCAGAAGCTGGAGTATCGGGGGATCGTGGATTTCCGATGCACCGGTTGGCCGGAGGAGCGGATGCACCTTTATTGGACGGATGCTTTTTCCGGCGCTCTCAAGGACTGCGATGAGGGGACGCTGGAATGGGTTCCTAAAGCGCAAATGGACAGCCTTCCGCAATGGGAGGGGGATCGGATCTTTCTTCGCCTTTTGGAGGAAAATGCGCCCTTTTTCCATCTGGATCTTACCTATGAGGGAGATCGGTTGATCTCTGCTGTTTTGGACGGAAATAATCTATTGCAATAAAAAATCCCCCTATTGGGGGATTTTTTTATTGCAAGATTTCTTTGATGAAGGCGGCGACGCTGGGGACGCTTTTGCCGACTTTTTGGATGGCTTCTGGATTGCCGGTCTCGATGACCGCGCCATGGTAGGCGAGGAGCATCGGCAGGTCGTTGCCGTTATCCCCGACGGTATAGCAGTTCTCGGGCAAGATGCCGAATTGCTCGGCGGCCTTGGCTACGCCGGTTTCTTTATCGACACCCCGGACGGTGCAGTCGATATAAGTGCCGTTAATATGGGCGGTGACGGTTGGAAAGGTCTTATTGACCCATCCGGCAAATTCTGCCGCTACCTCCGGCCGACCTTTATAGTTGGAACCGAATTGGGTGAATTTCGTTACGGTTTTCGCCTGCTCCCAGGTGATATTGGTACGCTCCGGCTGGATGGTGGACCAGATCAGCGGTTCGCCGTCCTTTCCGTGCAGGTGAAAGCCGGTACACTCCAATTCTCGTGCCCGTTCCAGAAGGGCTTGCAGATGCTCCGCCGGAAAGAAATGCTGAAAGAGGAGGTTTCCCCTCATATCGGTGGCGGAACCGCCGTTTCCGGTGATCAAGAGATCGGGGGAAATTCCCCACTTTTTCATCTCTTCGACCCCTGCTTGAGGGCACCGTCCGCTGCAAAGGCAAAAGATATGTCCTTGATCTTGCCATTCCTTGATGGCGAGCCGATCCTCTTTGCTGACCTGCTTTTGGCGCAGGAGGGTGCCGTCGAAATCGCTGGCTAATAAGTATTTCATAATATCTCCTAAAAAGGGATGATGCGCCGCATCATCCCTTTACTCTTATATGTCGTTGCGGATCAGGTCGTCCAGGCTCTCTCTTTGGACTACAACGCGGCTTGCGCCGTCTTTCAGCATGACGATGGGCAGGCGAGGGATCCGGTTATAATTGGATGCCATGGAATAGTTATAGGCTCCGGTGGTCAAGACGGCCAGGACGTCGCCTCTGGAAATAGAGGAGGGGAGATGGACGTTCTCCTGGATGATATCACCGCTTTCACAGCAACGCCCCACGACGGAGCAGGGGAAATCCTTTTCCTCATCCAGTTTCTCGGCGGCTAAAACCGTATAGTCGGCACCGTAGAGGGCGAAACGCGGATTATCGCTCATGCCGCCGTCTACCGAAACGTAGTTCTTATAGCCGGGGATCTTTTTGATGGTGCCCACGGTATAGAGAGTCATACCGGCGTCCGCCACGATGCTTCGTCCCGGTTCCAGCCGCATAGCAGGCAGGGGAAGCTCCAAGGCGGCACATTTTGCCTTGACTGCTTGGGCGACCTCATGAATATTGGCGGCGATATCAATGGTGGGATCGCTTTCCAGATACCGAACCCCATAACCGCCGCCCAAGTCCAACTGACGGGCGGTATAGCCGTATTTTGCGCGCATTTCAGCAATATAGTCCAGCATGATCTCTGCTGAGCGGAGAAAGGTATCGGAATCAAAGACCTGGGAGCCGACGTGGCAATGGAAGCCTGCAAGATCGATATGGGGCAGATCCAACGCCAATTTGGTGATCCCCTCCGCCTGACCGGTCTCGATGGCAGAGCCGAACTTGGAGTCCACCTTGCCGGTATTGATGGCTTCGTAGGTATGGGTATCGATACCGGGGGTCAGCCGCAGAAGAACCTGCTGCAAGACGCCCCGTTGACCGGCGATGCGGTCGATGGCCAGGAGCTCTTCTTCGTTATCGATAACAAAGTATCCCACGCCGTGCGCGATCGCAAAGTCGATATCTTCATCGGTTTTGTTGTTGCTATGGAAATAGGCGTTCTCCAGGGGAAAGCCGGCCTTGAAGGCCGTATAGATCTCGCCCATGGAAACGACGTCGATGCCCAGATGCTCCTCGCCGACGATGCGGTAGAGTTCCTTAAAGGATGCCGCCTTGCTGGCATAGAGAGGGAGAGCCTCCTTGCCGAAGGCCTCCTGCATCGCATTATAATAAGTTTTACAGTTTTTCCGGATCTGATCCTCGTCCATTAAATAGAGAGGAGAGCCGTACTGCCGCAGCAGCGCCGCGGCATCTTGGCCGGCAAAGAGCAAGCGCCCCTTGGCGGCGGAAAGATTTTTGCAGATCATTCTTTTGTTCCTTTAGGTGCAAATTCTTGATAGAGGGAGCAGAGGGCCGGCAGAAGATCCTGCTCCGCAATGCCGACGATGATATTCAGCTCACTGGAGCCTTGATCGATCATGCGGATATTGATGTTCTCACGGGCAAGGGCAGCAAATACACGCGCCGCTACACCGGGAGAGCTGACCATATTACGTCCTACGACTGCCAGCATCGCCAAATTGTCGTACACCCGGATGGTATCGGGACGTACGTTGCGCTTGAGATCGGATACTACCGCGTCCAGTTTTCCTTCCAGGGCGGCGGTGCTGACCACCACCGTGACGGTATCAATACCGGAGGGGAGAT
>JAZNVY010000157.1:0-20889 GCA_045593105.1 Eubacteriales bacterium | reverse complement strand
CGGCATCAATGAGTCTACCTGGGAGCATATGAAGCTCCTCTTTTTCCCCATGCTGAGCTTCGCGCTGATCCAAAGCCGCTATTTCAAAGAAGAGCATCCGGACTTCTGGTGCATCAAGCTCTATGGGATCGCCCTGGGGCTTGCGCTTATTCCCATCATGTTTTATACCTTCAACGGCGCGTTGGGCTCCTCCCCCGACTGGTACAACATCGCCATTTATTATCAAGCGGCGGCCGCCGCCTTTCTTCTGGAAAACCATCTTTTTAAATACGGCCCCATTCCTTGCTCAGCACCCTGTCTTGCCATCGCTATTCTCGTACTATTGGTCGTTGCCTTCGGTGTTCTCAGCTGGTTTCCGCCGCAGATTCCGCTCTTTCGGGATCCGCGCACCGGAGCCTATGGGCTGAATTAAAAAAATGGTGCAAACAACTGGACAAATCCAAAAAACGATGTATAATAAAAGATAGGGATATCTTGAAAAATAATCCCTATATTTTCAAATTGGAGAGTGAACAAAATGAAACTGATCATTAAGAACAATTATGATGATATGTGTGCATGGGCCGCTCAGCATATTGCGGACGCCATCAACAATCATAAGGAAAACCGTCCGTTCGTACTGGGTCTGCCCACCGGTTCTTCCCCCCTCGGCGTTTATAAAAGACTGATCGAGATGAATAAGGCCGGCAAGGTCACCTTTAAGAACGTAGTGACCTTCAACATGGACGAATACGTGGGTCTGCCCCGCGAGCATGACCAGAGTTACTGGTATTTCATGCACGACAACTTTTTCAACCACATCGACATTCCTGCTGAGAACGTCAACATCCTCAACGGTATGGCCGAGGATTTAGAGGCAGAGTGCCAGCGCTACGAAGATAAGATCGCTTCCTACGGCGGCATTGATCTCTTCCTGGGTGGCAGCGGCGTGGACGGTCACATTGCCTTCAATGAGCCCTTCACCTCTCTCACCTCCAGAACCGGTGTTCGTGCCTTGACTCAGGATACCCTGATCGTCAACTCCCGGTTCTTTGGCAACGATCCCAATAAAGTTCCCAAGACTGCACTTTCCGTCGGTGTCGGCACCGTCTGCGATTCTAAGCAGGTTCTGCTGCTGATCAGCGGCCACAATAAGGCGCGTGCTCTGCGCCATTGCGTTGAGGGCGGTGTAGATCACGCTTGGACCATCAGCGCCCTCCAGCTCCATAAGGACGGCATCATCGCTTGCGATGAGGATGCTTGCGGCGAGTTGAAGGTGGATACATACAAATACTTCAAAGAGATCTACAAAGACGAAAAATAAGTAATCATAAAAAGATCCCTCCGGAAACCCGGAGGGATCTTTTTTAGTCTAATAAATTAAAATATCCGTAGATCAGATTATGGTCGCTGGCGCCGTTATGGGGGATCACATAATAACCGTTTTGCACCTCTTCATCGTACCAGGAGATCGTCTTTTTACTGACGACGATATGGTCGATAGGTTGCTTGCCGTTTTTATTGACATAAGGATTCTCCATCTCGTCGCCAAAGGCAAGGCTATGGAAATTTTCATAATCGAACTGCAGGAACATCTCGTCCATAGTCTCGTTAAAATCGCCGACGCAGATGGCGTATTGATCCTTGATCATATAACGATCCTGCACCTCTTCATACTGATAACGGCCCATACTAAAATCCAGATGACAGTTATAGAAGGCAACGGTTTTTCCGTTGACGTCAATTTCATGACGCGCAAAGTTTCTCAGACCGAATTCCGCCTGCTTAGACGGCCAGATCACCTCAGACGTCAAGATTGGATGCTTACTGATAATGGCTTGACCGGCGGCGTTGACCATCCCGGTATATTTGGTATGATTGTCTCCGATCTCAATGCACGGGGTAAAGTAAGAATAGGGATAGCCGGCTTTTTCAGCAATAGTCTGCACCTGGTTTCCGCCGGAAGCCTTCGGACTATTACAGTACACTTCCTGCAGACCAATCAAGTCGGCATCCAACTCCTTCAGCATTTCTGCGATCTGGTCAATGGTTTTTCCGCCCATGGCGTTCTTGATATTAAAGGTCGCCACCTTCAGGGCTTTATCCATAGAAAACTCCGGCTTTTCCGATTCGGTTTCTTCTTCATTTTCTTCCTCGGGGTCTTTCTCGGGGTCTTTTTCAGATTCTTCTTCGGGTTCTTTTTTATCCTCTATGTCATCTTGCTGAGGATCTTTCTCCTCGGGCTTATTCTCTTCGGGTTGCTCTTTTTCCGGCTCGTCCGGAATGGTCGGCTCATTTTTTTCCGGTTCTTCCGGCTCTTCTTTTTCCGGTTTTTCTTGTTCGGGCTCCGGATCAGAGGGCTTTTCCTGCTCCTCCTCTTCCGCCTTATCGTCCGGCTGTTCTACGTTGCTCTCCTCTTTTGAGGAATCCTGCTGAATTTCCTCCTCATAATACTCATCCAAGGATGCCACCTCATCCTCCGGCGCACTCTTACATGCCGTAAGAGCACTAATGGATAAGCTTAAAATCAATAATTTCACTAAGGCACGTCTAAAATAATTCTTCATTTAATTCTACTCCATGTTGTTTGTTTTAGCATTTCAAAAAACGGATTTCTTTCAATATCATTTTGATTTTTGGGTTATTATCCACGTGAGGAACATACTGGACGCTGAGATCGCCAAGTAAGCCGCAGAATATACAATGGGAAAGGCCGGTTCATAGGCAAAACACGAAAAAATCCAAAATAGACCTGCCACAAGGAGCGGTGAAAACCAAAAGTGCTTCACGTCTTTTCCGGCAAGGATACCAACGACTGCTGAAACGATCGGGTGAACACCAAAAAACAGCAGCAACGTCACCATCATTCCGGCGTCTGCATTAACGGTGTGGATGGTAATAACCGGGATGAGCAGCATGGCGATCACAATCGTCGCCACGATCGCTATTGCGCGTTTCACCATACTAAAAACCTCCTTTAATCGATGGGGTGCGGTGTCATATCTGCTTTATTCGTATAGAAACTATAGCGGACGGTACCGTTGAATTTTTCATAACTGCTCCAGGTGGCCGTCACCTCATAAACATAGTTTCCGTCTTTTAATTGAAAAAACAAATTGCCGTTAACTTGGTTTATGCTAATATCTTCGCTTTTGGCATCCGTCTTTCCCCAATATTTTTCTTCCCAGCATCTGATTTGAATATCGTCCGGCGGTATTTCACAAATGGGGACGATTCCCTTTGCATTGAATTGCAAAGACGCACCCAACGGATCCCCGAAGGAAAAATAGGATGGGAGCAGGTCGAGTACGGGAAAGGAGTCTTTCAGCACCAAGGGATGGCTGCTATCGCTCATTACCGCCTCGGACAGTCCGCCGTTTCCCTCATGTATCCAGGACGACGTTCCTTTTAGCGCCTCAATGCTCTGTTCATTGCTCACGACGATCAACGCCGGCGGTTCTTTGATCACCTTTTTACCGTCGTACCTTTGAAACTCTACGCTGATTTGATCTTGGTTTTGAACCGTGGTTTCACTTAACTTATAGAGCCATCGGATATGTGAGTCATCCGGATTTACAGGGTTTACGCTATTGCAATCATAATATCCATAGCCCAGATAAAACGTACCGTCTTTTTGCTCCAATAGCAAATAAAGGTTTTTGAGATCGTTGGCGGAATTATTATATAACTGCCATGCTCTCTTATTATTCTTTTTGATACTTTTGAGGGTATCATTGGTCGGCCAAGAATAGTCGATGTTTGATCTAAATCTTAAATCAAAATTTTCCTTGCTGAGCGTCATTTCTTCAAAGGTGCCAAGCGGTTCTAAGATCTCCCCCTCGTTTTTTTCCAGAAGCTCCATTCCGTTCACCAGCATATAGGACGGGACATTCTCTATTGTTTGGATCAAAGAATACATACCGTCATCATAGACGATTTCAACGGGGTCAAAGCTACGAACAACATCATAGTCCGATGAGGAATTGAAATATTCCTCTGCGGCTTTACGGCAAAAAGCAGTCTGCTCTTCAACGTATCTTTGAGAATCAAGGGCCTTGCCGTGCAAGTACCAAGGGAATCTTTCCTTAATATCTTTTGCATAGTACGAACCGTCACGAGGTTCCCAATATTCCACGAGCTCATAATGACCATGCTCTCCAGTACGCTTGGCGGTAATTACAGTTGGAATATGAGCACCGGTTTTTAACTGTATCGCACCATTTTCACAACCATATTCATGATACAACACCCACATATATACCGTTGTTTCTTTATGTGATCGATCAATGCCAAGAACCTTTTGACTCAATGCGATAAAATTATCATCCGTATGTTCTTCGCTATAATGATGCTCTGCAATTTGCATATCAAGAAACACAGCCAGTTCATCATTTACCGTTGTGATCGGATTTGTCAAAAAGCAGATGGCGGCGGCGAGGCTGGCAAGGAGAGCCAGCGCGATGATCCAAAATGCCGGTTTCTTATAGTGAAGGACGGACTGAACCCGATTTTTTACCCCCACCTCTCCGAAGGCAAGGGGGCACGCCGCAATCATACGGCGGTTTACGCTACAGGTAAGCAACGCTTGAGAATAGTCGGCTTTTTCTGTGGCAGTGTAATTTTTCACCACCTTTTCATCGCAGGCAAGCTCAATATCACGGCAGAGCAATCCATATCCCAACCACAGCAACGGATTAAACCAATGGAGGGTGAGCAATAAAAAACCAAGGGGCTTCCACCAATGATCCAAGCGCTTAATATGGGCTTGCTCATGGGCGATCACGTGCTCCATATCCTGGTCGCACATCTCAAACGGCAGATAGATCTTCGGCTTTATGATCCCCAGCACAAAAGGCGAGATCACCGCTTCGCTTTGGTAGATCGAATCACGCAGCAATACCGCCGTTTGCACTTTTTTACGGACACGCCAATAGCTGACGGCGGTATATACCGCCAAAACCACGATGCCGGCCAGCCAAATGACGGCAAAGGTGGGAATCCACAGCTGTAAAGGATTTGCACTTGTCATTGGATCAGGTGCAAAACTTGCTCCGATGATGGGATTTACCACGCTATTGATGACGGGAATCCCGGACTGTATCTCCGGAGTACGCTCCAGCATGATCTCCGGACTGATGGTTTCCGCGCTGGGAATCAAACTCAAGACGCTTTCGAGCGAAAACGGCATTACCAAGCGAAGTCCGACAATCGCCCACAAGACTCCATTGATCCACTTAGGGGCTTTTTTCAAAAGCAAACGAAGCACAATCACCGCCAGAACGATCCAGCCGGCAGAGATGCTCATGTTCACAATCTTTAAAAAGATGCTGCTCATCAGTCCTCTCCTTTCCTTAAGCGGTCGATCATCCTTTGAACCGCGTCGATTTCCTCCTCGGAGATTTTCTGATGCTTGGTAAAGGCCGCGACAAACGCCGGCAGAGACCCCTCAAAGGTCTTCTCTACCATTTCGTTCAATTCGGCGGCCTGCACTTGATCCTTGCTGACAAGGGAAGTCACCACCGTCTTTTCATTCTTTAAAACACCGCGCTCCGCCAGCCGCTTGATCACGGTATAGGTGGTAGTCGGTTTCCAGCCGAGCTGCTCCCCGCAGAGAGCTACCAATTCGCTGCTTTTGATCGGCTCGTGCTCCCATAAGATCAAGCAAAAGCGATATTCGCTTTCAAAAACCTTCGGTGTGTTCATCCTTGACACTCCTTTCTCTAATTCATTAGAGTTCATTTATACTCTAACACATTAGAGCCCAGTTGTCAAGACTTTTATGGAAGCGGTATGATCTTAAAGTTTTATATCCATTTTAATATCACCGGTGGAGGTCTTGATCTCGCATTTTCCTCCGGACGTCGTCTTGGGAACGCGGATCTTGCCGGTAGAGGTTTCGGTCATAAAGATCTTTTCGGAAAGCAAAGTACCGGTCACATCCCCCGTATCCGTTTCAACGGCAATCGTTGCCGCATCGCTATCTTCAAATCGAACATCGCCCGTGGAGCTTTCAACAGAAAGCTTACCGGATGCCACCGTCTTCTTCAGAAGGATCTCTCCGGTATCCGTTTCCAGTTCAATATCATTTTTAATTGTTACAGAATTCGACTGAATATTTCCGGTAGATGTGGTAAGATCTAACTGACCGGCGGTGATCCCTTCGATATTGATTCTTCCGGTACTCACTTCGATCTCCATCTTCCCTGAGACCGATGCGAAGCAATCCACATCAGACGTATCTCCGTCAATTTCAATCGATTCAAAAGAAAAATCCTTTGGGATACTGATATCCCCCGTATCCGTTTCGATCAGCAACGAAGCATACTGCTTTTGCGGCAGGTAAACGGTCATCTTGGGACCGCCGAAAGAAATGCCGATATGCTCGTACCACTTCCGAGTGTCGGTCACCTCAATCTCAAGGGTACCGTTTTGCATGGAAACGGTATGCTTTTCTTTTTCCGATTCATAGCAAACGATGCTACACCTTTGATCGTCGGCAGGGAGCAGTTCAATTTTCGTCGTATCAACGTGGATAGAGATCCGATCAAATTCACAGGAGGCTTCATAGGTATTCTTTTCATAGGAAACGGTGCTGAGTTGGGTAAAATCCCAATCATAGGCGGTCATCGCGCCCGTAAAAAGAATTGCACCGATCGCAACGAGAAGCAACGCCATAATGAACCATATTTTTTCCTTTTTTCTCATACTTTGCCCTCCTTTCCTACGAACAAGCCTTTAATCGCTAAAGCCAGTTCCTTGGTCAGCCACAACGTCCCCTTAGTAGCGGCTTTACAGCACAAAAACAGGAGAATAGACAACCCGGCACAGCAAATACCGGCGCCAAGCATCGCAAGCTCCATAAACAAATTTCCGTGAATGGCCAAAGCCACGGCAGCCACGATTCCGCCGACCGAGCACGCCGCCAAGGCCGCCCCGACTGACCATAATGCAACGACCAAAGACCACAGCACAACATATGCCGAAAAAACCACTGCCAGCGCCGCAATCAAAAGTGAGACCCATATCGGGGAGCCCAACACGAGAAGGACGATTTCCCACGCCTTCCACACGCGATTTGATCGAACCTTTTCTTTTACAAGCGTTTTGAATGGCGTATCCTCCAAAATTTGGGCCACAACGGCATGAACCGGTCCGATTGCGTCAACAGCTTCAGCTTCCGTCAAGCCTTCTTCCATACGGTCGTCGATCATCTCACTATAAAACGGAAGGCGCTCTTCGATATCTTCTTGCGGCAGACCGGATAATCCTTTGCGCAGCTCTGCAAGAAATTCTTGTTTATTCATGCGGTTTATCCTCCTTTATTACAAATTGATAGATGGATAAAACTTCCTTCCACTCGTCCTTAAACTCTTCAATTCGCTTTGATCCTTCGGCGGTAATATGATAATACTTCCGAAGTCTGCCGCCGTGCTCTGCGGTATGAACCGTCAGCATTTTCGCCGTTTCCAAGCGCTTCAAAATGGTATACAAGGTGGATTCGGAAAGCTCAATATACGGCTTTAGATCCTTGATGATCTTATAACCATAGGAATCTTCGTTTTTAATGGATGCCAATACACACACATCCAAAAGCCCTCGCTTTAATTGAATATCCATGGAATACCTCCCTTTACACAATACATCGTATCACGAAGTATAAAATTTGTCAATAGGGCATAAAAACGAGCCCCTCTCCCCTGCAACCAAAAGAAAAAGCCTCGCCCCAGCAGGGCAAGGCTTACTCCTATTCTATCACTTTAAGTCCGGCAACAGATCGTGACGCATGATATCCACGCCGTTATCATCCAGGATCTTGGTATGATCCACAATATACCGATGCTTTTCATTAAACTCTTCTAAGCTATTGGCCGTAATGGTCATACCGGCAATACGATCAGAGCTACTATTAGTGCCCCTGACCTGGAAGCCCTTGGGACGCAGGCCATAATAATCCGTCAGAATTCCTTGCTGACGCAGTTCCTCAAAGCCTTCCATGCGATTATATACACCGGGATGGCAATAGATAAAGTCGTTAACGATATACTTCGCCTCCGGCTCGCACAGCTCCACGTGAGGCTTTTCACCCAAGGTCAGATCAATGACCGCCTTAATCACGTCAAAACCACCGGCACGCTTAATCAGTAAGTACTTCATATTGCCGCCGGTACGGGCACAGAATTCCAAAACAGAGACGCGCTTACCGTCGTTGATCATCTGGATCAACATGGGGCAGTTCTTCAGACCAAAGGCATCCGCGATCTGCTGTGCCACCTGCCGGATCTGCTCCATAATTTCAGGAGATGCTGCCACAGGATAACGACCACGGAAAATAATGAATCGGTCTGCATCGTTGATTTTTTCACTATTGGAAACGCACAGTAGCTTGGCAACACCATCTTCTACGTAGATATCGACGCTGATCTCATCACCGCCCACAAACTCTTCCACGATGACACCGCCGGTACGGCTGATTTCCGCCGCCTCAGCGAAATAAACCGCCAACTCCTCCGGGTTCGTAGCCTTACGGACGCCCTTGGAGCTATAGGCATCCACCGGTTTCACCACCAAAGGATACTGCAGATGGGCGATCTTTTCCGGATCCAGCTCCGCCAATTCCACATAGCGAGAGGTGGGGATATTATGCTCCCAAAAGACTTTCTTCATGTATCGCTTATCGGATACCAGCTGAGCAGTCTTATAGTCGATATACCAGGGCAGACCCAACATCTCAGAAACCTGCGCAACCACCAGCAAGACCTGGTCGGCACACACGGTGATCAGGAAATCCACCTGCTCCTTTACGGCCACTTCCTTTACTGCTTCCACGTCAAAAATGGCCAGCTGATAAAAGATATCCGCATAGGGTCTTGCAAGCGCATTTGGATTGCCATCGGCCAAGACCGTGGTAATTCCGCGTGCTTTCAGTTGCTTGATCAATTCGATCTGGGGAAGACCACCAGCCAAAATAAATGCTTTCATATTTGTTCTAATCCCTTCTTGTTCAATACAAAAGTCTTTTTAAAATAAACGGTTCATCGCGCACCTTTTTAAAGTGGGTCCGTTTTTTATTTCTTTATCTATAAACTGCCGATTTCCGGCAATGATAGCATAATTGCTAACCTAACGCTTAGTCAAAAAACATCAAAACTAACAACGCACTGAAATCATCGATTATTTATTAGCTTTTTTCTTGCCAAACTTAGACTTCAGCAACGGAATGATCTTACGCCGATAACGGAACAATAAGAGCACACAAGCAATCGCTATAACGGCAATCATACCATAACGCAAAACTGCGTTTTGGTAAAGCAGCGAACTCAGTCCCACGACGAGTACGCATGCAAGGATCACAAAAATAATTGCTTTGAGATTGATGAATCTGCCATAACCAGCTCTCTTTACCAGAATATAGTTGATGACAAAAAGCACTCCAAATGTGACTGCATTTATCCACTCCAGCGTTTCGTACCCAAAAATAGGAAGCAGGATAATCTTTAATGCTATACTGGCAACAGCAATGATGGTAGTCCAAACAGCGGTCTTCACAACATTTTTATCATAGGTTAAAATGATGCTAAAAACAGACGCAATCGACTGGAATGCAATACCCAAAATCATACCGGGGATCAAATCTACTGCGGCCATATATTTCTGACCGCCGAGGATCCAGATGATCTCCGGCGCCAGCAAAACGGTACCGATTGCAACACCTGAAACACACGCGCTATAAAGAATAATACCCTTTCTGGCAGCCCCGACTTTGTTTTGATTCATATTGTCCATCAACCAGGTCGTTACCGCTCCGGAAAGCGCCTGAAACAGGATCGTCAATATATGGATGGCAGATGTGGTCATACTGACCATCGCTGCCGCTTCCGCGCCTATGAATCCCTTGGTTACCATGGTATTAGACGACGTCAGCAATGTAACCGTCAAATTGTGTACCAACAGCGGTAACGACAGTTTCAGCGCATACCGAAGATGATTCAACCGGAAAGAACGGCCCTTTAGAACCATGCTCACGGCACATACGATTCCGATGATCGTCATCGGAATATAGGTACCATAAATCCGTGCCTCAAGGCGCAGATTCTCCGGCAGAAACAACACCAATGCCAGCGCGATCAACGTGGGAACCGCCAGATTTAAAACGGACACGCCGGCCACCGCTTTATATCGGTATAATTGCCGTTCGCGTGCCAGCCAGATGGCCTTACAGGTCTGAAAAGCCATTGTAAAGAACAGCATATGCGTAAACTGCCTGGGAATAGCCACTACGGAGTAGATCCACGGACTGCACAGCTGAAATACCAGATAGAAAAATACTGTAAACAGACAGCCGGAAAATGTTACAGAAGAAACATATTGGTCAAAATCGTCTGTATAATCGTAGTAGGCTCTGCTCAAGGTAGAATGCAATTCCGCGCCGGTAAGAATCAGCAGCGTGGATTGCCAGCTGGCGTAGTTGGTAAATTCTCCGTACTGCCCGGCAGACATCAATCTTGAAAAGATCGGTGTTGTTATAAAGGATAAGGCTTTGACTAAAAAGTTACTAAAAACATACCAAAAGCCGGCTTTTAATGCTAAGCTGGCGCTTCCACGTTTTTCTTGTTTTGCCATTTTTATTCTCCAGAAAGTAGTGCGTTTTTTGCTTTTTATTCTATTGTTTGTGAAGGTGTTCTGTTTTTGGCCGTCATTTTTATAATTCCGTCCATTAGCATAAGCACGTAGAACAACATATAGAACGTACCGTGGGTATGAGCGCTGAAAAAGGATATCATCAATATAATAATTGCCATCCAGCGATATGGGCCCTTGGCGAAAACAGCACAGCACAAATAGAAAAGATAAGAAAGCAAGACACCAAGAATTCCATACTTATACATCGTAGCAAAAAATCCAGGAAGATTGAACTCGATATTATCTACAGAATCCGAAACGCCAATCAAATACTGCGCGCCGGACATCCGATACCGAATCAAAGAAATCGCCCGTTCCGTTCGACCGGAAATTGCGGTACTTCCTTTATTACTACTGCCCCCCGTTTGAGGTTTTGCTTCTACGGAAGGCTCTTTCTCCGTCTGGGATTCCTTGTCGACAGAAGGCGCTTGCTCCTCTTGCGGCAATTTTTCAACATCGACGGAGGGTTGCTCCTCTTGCGGCAGTTTTTCAACATCGACGGAGGGTTGCTCCGGAGTTTCTACAGGTTGCGTTTCGGGAAGCTTCTCAGTCGGGGTTTTATCGGGCTCCTCTTTGAGCTCTTCTTCAATCGTCGTTTGCGGTTCTTTTTTGGCTTGCTCAGCGGCAATCATCTCGTTAACCGCCCGGCTACCCATAAAAATACGCAGAACGCTATACCGCAAAAACGGCAAACTGAGAGCGATCATCACAAAAACTAACGCAAATGCAATGCAACGAAAAATATTCTTCTTATTAAAGAAATGCTTAAATCGAAGCAGATTCTCCTTGCCATTGCTAAAGCCCAGCTGCAACAGCCATGCACCGGCAACCACTGCAATTCCCATACCGGAAGTGGACAAGATCAAGCCAACCGAAAGAACTACGGCGCTGATCCGCTTGACCCGATTCATTTCAGGACTGAGCAACAGCAAAAACAAACTGGGAACCAAGTACAGGAACATATGGGAGGGTTCCAGGAAAAAGGCCGATGGCCGATAAATCGCACTGACGCTACCGTTGATATTAATCAACCCGGTTTCCACAAGTCCAATCCAGGCTTCGCTCTCCTCTAAAAGTAGCCCTGTAGCAACAAGCTGCAGATGAAAATCAAACAGGTAATAGCAGATACTTTGAATGATAATGCCAATTCCTGCAGCCATTGCCACCCAATAGGCCGAGTGCGCTACATATTTTAAGTTAATGCCGCCCAGTGCGATGGCGACAAAGTATCCGCACAGCACCGCGGCGTGAGCCAGCTCCATAAACGTCGTCCCATGCGCTAAGACACGGTACACCTGAAACAGCACCAGCGGAAGCGCAATCAACGCATTTTTCCACGGCAGATTTCTAAAACGAAACAGCAGCTTGAGGCACACATAGGGCAGACAGAGAATCAGCACTATGAATCCTGCGTTGACACCAATGCCCTTATAATGCTGCAGTAGCGGAGAAATCGCCAGCAACAGGCCGACCAGCACATCTACCACATTGGTATTATCACTACCAAGCGTGGGGTAGTTCGTAAGTTTATGAACCAGCGCGGCATAGCCTTTGGTTATATGATTCATCTCACACCTCATTAAAGATACTTGTCCTCTACAATATACTTGGGAGGAGTATGAAGGCCTTCCTCGCCTTCTTCTGCAATGATCTGGGATCTGGTTCTGGTCTCATTCAAGTTCTGACCATTGAACCTAACCCGATCGGAATTGGTACGCATTTCACTCTTTGAAAACACCAGCTGGATGGTTTTGAATACCTGCTTAATATCCATCCAAAGGCTTACATTTTCCACATAGTAGATATCACTTTCAAACTGCACATTCCAGGTGAACGTTGCAGAGGTAAGCTTGCTCTCCTTACGCAAATCCCAGCAACCCAGACCGGGACGGACTGCAAGGCGATACCGATGGCGTTCGTTATATAACGGCAGGTAATCTACCATCAATGGACGGGGGCCAATGATAGACATCGTTCCATTTAGAATATTGAACAAGCCTGCCAGCTCATCAAGTGAAAAACGACGAATAAACCGACCAAATTTTGTAATTCTCTTACTGGCATGCAGCAACACTCCGTTCTCATCCTTTTCATTGGTCATAGAACGAAACTTATACAAGCCAAAAATCTTTCCATCCTTACCGGGGCGTTTATCAATATAAAAAATTGGTCTGCCATGATAAATCAATTCGAGGATACAAAGAACCAACAACACCGGACTCAGCACCAAAATAGCCGTGCCGCTGAGTACAATATCCAGAAAACGCTTACCGTAGCAAGAATAGAACGATTTTTTCGGAGTGGGAAGATCTGTACGGATCTCCATATTCGCCACAGAATCATTATTCATAGTTATACAACTCCTTTTTTTATTACTTTATTACCTTCTAAACAGCAGAGCATTATTTGTCATATATCTACTCTTTTATTGCATTTGGCACATCTTTTATTCAAAACAGCTGCGGATGACCTCAATGATCACATCCTGCTGTTCCGGAGTCATCTTATTATCGCTGGGCAGGCACAGACCGCGGTCAAACAAATCCATGCTCACATCTTCCCCCTCGCCGGCGATATAGGCGTTCGTTGCAGCACGTCCATCTCCCTTGCGAGTAACAAAACCATGCATCCGGAAAATGGGCTGCATATG
The DNA here is from genome assembly GCA_045593105.1 of Eubacteriales bacterium. GTDB lineage: Bacteria > Bacillota > Clostridia > Oscillospirales > QAKW01 > QAKW01. The sequence goes on along the minus strand of JAZNVY010000157.1, from coordinate 7,580 downwards.
CATCGGTTTCCAGATGGGACGCCCCTCCGCATTGATAGCAGCAAGTTTTTCCAAAATTTCTGTCGGGCAAGATTTGCCGGGCTCGGAATGATAGAGGGCATCGTTTTCGCTACGCACCTGCTTACACATAGCATCCCGATCAATGATCATACAACTGAGCCAAAAGTTCGGCTCTGCCACCTGCTCATCATACGGATTCATTTGCACAGGCAGACCCTTAAGCCCCTCTTTATAACGCATATAAATTGCTTTTTTCTGCGCAATATGCTCTTCCAAATAAGGAAGCTGACCTCGCACCACACCGGCAATGACGTTGCTCATACGATAGTTATAGCCAAGTTCCTCATGCTGGTACCAAGCGGCATTCTCGCGGCTTTGGGTGGACCATTTTCTGGCCTTATTTGCTTGGTCGGGATCATTGGTTAACAGCATACCGCCGGAAGACCCGGTGATAATCTTATTACCGTTGAAAGAAACGATACCCAGATCGCCAAAAGTGCCGGTCTGACGCCCCTTATAAGTGGCTCCCATTGATTCCGCCGCATCTTCAATCAAGATAGCACCGTGCCGGTCGCAAATGGCGCGGATCTCCTCCATCTTACCGGGAACGCCGTACAAGTTCGCCATGACCACATGCTTGACGTCGGGATACAGCTCAAAAGCCTTTTCCAACGCTACGGGATCCATATTCCAGGTATCCCTTTCGGAATCAATAAAAATAGGAACACCGCCTTCGTAAACCACAGGGTTTACAGTTGCGGCAAACGTAACGTCAGAACAGAAGACCCTTGTCCCCTGACCAATGCCTGCAAGCTTCATACAAAGATGCAACGCCGAGGTGCCGGACGCCAAACCGACCGCATACTTACAGCCGATCTTTTCCGCAACGATCCGTTCTACCTCATTGATATTCTCTCCTACGGTAGACATCCAGTTGGTTTCATATGCTTTTTTTACATATTCCAGTTCGTCTCCGTGCATCGTAGGTGTTGCGAGCCACACTTTATTTTCAAAAGGTTTCATTTTTCAACCCCCATGTATTACAAAACTCAAAATCAACAATAACTGTACAATTTTCAAGATACACGCACAGATATATTATATAACAATAGCAATGAAATATCAAGTACTATTTATATAATAGTTATAATAAAAAATGCGCAATGCTGACGCATTACGCATTCTTTTATTCGGGCAAAATCCCGAGCATTTTTATTACACTTCGCCTTCGTGCTTCTTTGCCTTTTTCTTTTCAGGAGTCAGTGCAACTTCGCCACCCAGATACATAGCTACCAGGCCGAGCAGCACCATGATAACGGATACGTAGATGATGATCGGAACGATCTCTTTATAGATAAAGGTGCAGATGGCAGTTGCCACGTCTCCGCCGATGATCAGCGCCGCCACATAGCCAAAAAAGGTTAAGCCGCCGGCAAACAGAGTCACCATAACACCGTATCCGAAAACAGTCTTCAAAACATCAGAAAGCTTTTTGCAAAACTCTTTCATCCTCGTACCTCCCTTACAGACCCATGATGGGAAGCCAGCCCATCAGAATAACAACCTGCATAATAAACTGAGCGGCTACCCACCACAGGTTGTTCTTGAACGTTTTTCCGAAATCGGATTCAGCAATGGTCATGCCGGCGTACATACCCAAGCCCAACGGAGGGGTAATGCCACACATAACACCGCAGATACAAGGCAGCATCGCAGCGGCAAGAAGAGGATTTACACCCACGTTAGCAAGCAGCGTGATAAATACGGGGCCAAAGATCACGACCTGAGAAGAGCCGGGAACCACCATGCCCATCACGCAGGTAATGGCGCAAATAGCCAGAACCATGCCCAATTTTCCGAAATTCCAAGTGGACATCAACTCGCCCATAGCTTCTGCTACGCCCAGATCATCGAACATGGCACCGATCATATAGCCGAACACGCATACACCGATGGCAGGAGCAATAGACTTTACGCCGCCAGCAAACATTTTGGCCAGCTTGGCAGGCGTAACGGCAGATTTATCCTTCGCAATCAGGCAAGCATAAATAGAAGAAATACCGGCCGTGAACAGCAGAACAGACTTGGAGAAGAACTTGGCACCGTCCGTGCCCAACCGAGCCACGAAGAAATTATCGGCAAACAAGGCGTCCAGAACGAACGGCAACAGAATAATTACCGGCAGCAGCATTGCCTGCCAGCCCTGCTTCAAGGTCTCTTTCAAGTTCGGCAGATCTTCCTTCTTCATGGGCTCCACTTTGTAATATTTACAAAAGCCCCAAACCATCAGCACGCGCTGAGCGATAAACCAAAGAGCAATGCCCCACAAAACGATCCAAAACTGCCCCTGAGAAACCTCGGCAATGCCGGCGCCGGCAGCAAAGGTGGTAAAGGCGGCCATGGCGGCTACGATATTGGAAGAGGGAGGAATCATATTGCCCATATAGCTGGCATTAGACTCGATGTTTGCCGCCAATTCGGCAGGAAAACCGGTGCGCTTCATAGCGGGAATGGTCAAAGAGCCGGTCGCCATAACATTTCCCGGACCGGAGCCGGAAAGGGCGCCCATAAAGGCACTGGCGATAACTGCGGTATAACCCGCACCGCCTCTGATGCGTCCAATAAGAGAAAGGATCACCGCAATGCAGCTATCAACGATTTTGGTCTTGGTCAGCAAAATGGACATTGCGACGAACGCAACCATCGAATAAAGCAGTGACGTAGACAAACCTTCGTCGATATAGACCCAAACGTTACTCCACGTACCGGTAACAAACAGCAGAATGATAAAGGCCAGCAATACCGCCTCATATACAGGGCGTTTGAAAGCCAAGAACCATACGCAAATCACTACCAGCATAATGCCTAAATACAATAATGATTCCATACTTAACACTTCCTTGCTTTTCTGTTTTGGTTATAGTTTCTATTCCCTATCGCGAATAGCAGCATAATGTTAACACACTTATTCCTTATTGTCAATACCCTTTATGACATTTTCGAAATATATTCTTGCTTTTTCACCCTCTTCGCATTATAATTTGTATAGGAGAATGGTTTATTCTCATCAACTTCATTTCAAGTAACGAGGTGACGGTATGAATTCCAGACAGCTGCAATACGCCATCGCATTGGCAGAAGAACGAAATTTTTCCCAGCTTGCAGAAAAACTGAATATTACGCAATCGGCATTGAGCAAGCAAATTCTCAGCCTGGAAAAAGATCTGGGCATTAAACTTTTTGACCGCACCACAACCCCCTTAGCGTTAACGCCTGCCGGAGAGTTCTTCATTCAGCGTGCGCAAGAACTCCTTTATAAAGAAAAGCAGTTATTTCAAGCGATGGATTCCTTTCGTAATGGCGAAAAAGGACGGCTTGTGATCGGTATTTCCCCGTTCAGATGCACTTATTTGATCCCTCATATCGTCAAAAAGGTCCGCGACCAATTTCCGGGCGTTCAGGTCGTATTATATGAGGCCGGAAGCGATCTTCTAAGAAAAGAAGCGGCAGAAGGAAACTTTGATTTTGCGATCGTAAATCTGCCGGTAAACGACTCCATTTTAGAAATAACGCCCATTGAACCGGATAAATTGATTTTGGCCGTTCCAAAAGCACTGGTTTCCCGGCTTCCTGGCCAACCCAATGATGAACTGGATTTTTCCATGTGCCGCCCCTTACCTTTTGTGGTCGTGGGACAAAGCCAAGAGATGCGGCAAATGTTCAACAACCTTTGTCTGTCCGCCGATTTTTCTCCCCACATTGCCGCAGAGGTCGTGGGCTTAAATACCGCATGGGCTCTGGCACGCGCCGGAGTGGGTGCCACCCTACTCCCCCTGCAATTCGTAACTCATGAGAACTTCAACGAGGACGTAGCGATCTACCCCTTGAAAGGTGCCGTATCCCAACGACACCCGGTCATCGTCCGGCGCAAAGGCCAATATCTTTCCGACTACGCCAAATACGCCATCGAGCTTCTGACAGCATCAAAATAACAGACAAAAGGGACTGTAAAAAACATGCGTTTTTTACAGCCCTTTGTTTTTTTAAAATATCAATTGTTTTTCCATTTCTTCTGAAAGCGCGTTGTTTTGAATATGGACCTTCACTTCGTTGGACAGCGCATTCGTTTTAAGGTGCATGACCAAGCTGGTAATGCCGGCTTTTTGCCGAAGCGGCGTCGTGACGTTTTCTGCCGCGATAAGATTCTTCGCCATAAACACGGTGACGTTTTTCGTAAATCCGCCGTAATAGGCGGTTATTTTCCCGTTGTGAACGGCAAGGCCGTTATTTTGATAACTCAGAGCCGCGCTCAATGCTTTCACCGCAAATATAATGCCCCCTACTCCCACCATTGCGAGAGCAACGGCGATGATCGCCGCGGTGGGCACATGAAAGATCAGCATCGGCAATGCCGCTTGTAACAATACTACGCCTGTTACGACGCCGAGAATTAAGGCAAACCACGACACAAACGGAAAATAGGAAACGGACTTGGTCTGCTTTGGATCCGGAATATAATCCGGCAATACCTTGCCCAGAATCTCACCGATCTCACCGTATTTACAAAACGGGACAAGGACACCCAGCTCTGCGTTATTATTACTTCCGTTGTCGTTCGTATAGCCGATAACTTCAAGCTTGATCGCCGCAAAACCCAGCATCCTTTGAACAAGACTTTGGGAGATCTTAACCGCTTTGATTCTGTCATAGCTGAAGGTATTGGTATGCCGCTCCAAAAGCCCGAAGGAGATCTGAATATCGTTGCCGCACTTGGTGATGGTAAAGTTATGGTATCCCACAAACGAATGGATCATACACCCAACGAACGAAAACGCCGAAAACAGAAGCATGGCACCCACTGTAATCAAAAAGGCAAACAGGAAATATTCTCCCCACGTGCCCAGTGCATCAAGCTGAAGCATCAGTTTACAGATACCGATGATCACAATGGCCAATATACCAAACAGCGCTGTGAAGAAGGCGGTGGATGCAATATTGATGAGCGTATACAGCATTTTCTTACCAGAGGTGAAGCGGTACAAACGATCTTGATCGGAAAGCAATACTTCCTCTTTTGCTTCCTCGGCGGTTCGCACACCGCCTTCTTTCAAAGCATTCAATTCATCCAGCAAAGCGTCAACGACCTTGGACTTCTCAATGATGATGATCTCCGCTTGATGGGAGGTATTCGTAGAGCCGCTGTCCACCGTCAAAATCGCGATGCCGAAAAGCCTATGAAAGAGGGTCTGCTTTTTATTGATGGCGTGCACCTTTTTGTAGTCCAAGACGGAGCGCTTTCTGAACAGCACCCCCCTATTGCATTTGATCTCCTTTTCCGTCAGTTCGTATCCGGAGGTCTTATAATACAAAATTCTGTACGCCACAAGACAGAGATAAACAACGATAAAAACAATCACAAAAACGGGGATCGCCGCGATAATATCCTCCGGGTTCGACTCCTCGTCAAGAAAGAAATCTTTCAGAAAGATAAACACGACTACGAGGCTACCGAACAAATCCGACAACAAGCTGGAGTAAATATATCCTTTGTCAAATCTCTTCATTCTTCAGTTCCTCAATTCTCGCCTCAAGATGATGCTCAAGCGCGTCGATCATACGATCCGCCTCATCGGTCGTGAGGGTGGAAATGTCAAAATTCGATCCTGCCGTTGAGATGGTAACACCGCTAAGCTTTAACATCATCATAAGCGGTCCTTGGGTTCTATGCAGATCCTGGATCTGACAGACGGGAATTACCACTCTTTTCCGAAAAATCACGCCCTGCTTAACGATGATCCGCTTTTCATCGTAACCCCAAGCGTACATTTTGTAACGCAATGCCGGCAGGATCAACGTGACGGCCAGAAGTAAACCGACGGGAATTCCCACCCCCAACAAAACGGCAAGCGTTACGTCGTTCGACGCACCCGTTGTATTCAAAACGACAGCAGCGCCTGAAAAAACGCCCACCAGTATCAACGAAACGATCCCCGCACGAACGTACCACAGTTTAAGTACGCTTTTATCCAATTTTTTTAGTTCCATATGTATCCCTCCCCCAAATTTTTCTGCGGTTTATCAATCTAATACGACGGATTTTTTCTTGCCCTTTTTATTCTTAGGAAACTCTCTGATACGGATCACAAAGTCAAGATTAATGGCTTCGACTGTATCGCCCTTTTCCACCAGAATTGCGCCATCCGTCACTTCTTTTATAACGCCCTCAAATTGATGACTGCTGTCGAATGCATAGATCAAGCATTCTTTATCAATAAATCTTTTCGCAAGCTCTTTCATTTCAATATCACCCTCCGTTTTTCTCTTTTTGATGATCTTCTTCGCAATCGCCGCCTTGCGGTTACGCAGCATCATGAAAATGATGATCCATAGCATAATGATCGGTATATAATACGTTGAAAAATTCAAACTATCACCTCGCGAACAGCGCCCTTTATATAAAGTTTACCGTATTATAAATTCGGCTCCGCCGAACGTTATGAGACGATTGCCCGTGGCAGATCTAACGTGGCGGAGCCGTTTATAACTGATTATTCGTTCGTTGATTTGGTTGCCATCATGTTGCCACGCTGACAAGAATATTATAATGAATCTATTTTTAAAATTCAAGGGATTTGTAAAATATTATGTTATCTGCCACGGTATTCCGACTTTAACACCTCTGCCATTTCTTCAGGGGATTCCTGACATCCGCCTGCAAGCCATAGCTTAATAATGGCATTTAAACCGTTTCTAAAAAACTCAATATGATATTTGATGTTGCTATCAATACGTTCTTGTTCGGCTCGCCTTGTATCGTATATCGAAATGAGGTGTTTGTCGTCATAACACAGTTTGAAATACGTTTTATAAAAGATCTGATTTTCCTTAATATGCGTAAACATCTTAAGTGCACCACTACGTTCATTAAAATAATCATAATTAGCAAACAGATTGCTGAACTCGTTTTCAAGTTTTTCTCTCGTTTTATCGGCAAGATCGAATATATCAACGTAGTTTGCATAAAAGGTACTGCGGTTCAATTCCGTTACTTTAATAAGATCCGAAACGGTAATGTCCTTAATTTCACGGGTTTGCAGCAGTTCTATAAAAGCCCGTTCGATTCTCTCTTGCGACGCTCTGCGCCGTTTGTTGTTCTTTACGTTCATCGCAACTCCCATTATTCCAACACTTGTCGTTAAATTGTTGATTGTTTTGCTTTAGCAATGACATTATACTATAAATGCAATAAAAACACAACTGTCGGTTTAATGAAAGGAGTTTTCAAAATGAAAAAGAGTAGTTTTGTTGCATTGATATTAGGAACTGTAAGTGGGGTGCTTTTCGCGCTCGGTATGTGTATGGCTCTTCTGCCCGAATGGGATGCCTTTACAGAAGGTGTCGTTTTCGGAGCCATCGGGATCGCACTCGGTATTATCACGGCACTCATCTGGTGCAAGATGGAAAACAAGAAACTGCCGAAAATGAGTGGTAAAAATCTGTTCCGTATTATTTATGCCGTCATTGCCGCTTTGGTGCTTGGCGTAGGTATGTGTATGTGCCTTGTTTGGCAGCAAATCATT